>NZ_BJCE01000287.1:0-6040 GCF_005402885.1 Sphaerospermopsis reniformis | reverse complement strand
AAAAAGTGTGCATTTTTTGGGATTTCAAGAGATGGCAAAGAAATTTTCAAATCTCCTCCTGACTCCTGACTCCTGACTCCTGACTCCTATGCCCTCACGGAAAGACTTTCTCAGCAACCCCTAAATAAATATTTTTAACTATTTATTTTTAACTATTTAACTATTCCCAAAAATCCACATTCAGCATTGCTTCAATATCACGACTAAACGGCCATGTATCTGGAAACTCGCACTGCGGATAACTCTTGTAAACAACTTTGAGAGCATCTGCATAAGCTTCATCAAACACTTTGGCAAAATATGGTTTTAGGCTAGGTGAATCTTTTAATAAATCTCTAATGCCAATTCTTTGTTTAATGATTGATTCTACCCACCCGCGATAACAATCTGGCATATTTAGGTATTTTCGCTTGAGGATATGTTCCAAAAGCTCCCTGAGTCTACTTTCCAGTTCTCGTTTATCTGATCGCCCCAAACTCTCTATCTCCTCAATCAGATTCTCAAAATCTAACCCCTCAATATCCCTACTCTGTAACTTATTGACTGTATCTTCAATCCACAGTAAATAATCTTGCTCATATAAAGATACTGCAACTTGTGTCTGTGTCATTGCTTTATTTACCTGACGTGACCTAACTTAAGTTTAAGTTAAAGCCAGTTGAGAATGTTTAAGTTGATATTTTTAAGAGTGGCAAACCGACAATCAAACTGTAACCTGGAAATATAAACAACTTCATCGCTCAAACCATCAACATGGCTCCATTACCAGATTACCGTCCTAAGCAATTATCCGTCGGTCCTTTGGAAGCAGAAATTCTCAGCATTGTCTGGGAACTTGGTTCAGCTACAGTCAAAGATGTACACGATCGCATCCTTGCTGATCCTAACCGCGAACTAGCTTATACATCTGTCACCACCGTTTTACGTCGTCTCACGGAAAAAGGTTGGTTAGCTTGCGATAAACAAGGAAAAGCCTTTTATTGGCGGCCACTGCTAACAAAACAACAAGCAGAGATGATTAAAGCCCATGAGCAACTACAGCGATTTTTAGCAGTAGGTAATCCTGATGTAGTTGCCGCCTTTGCTGATAGTTTAGATGAAGCAGCTAGTGAACAAATAGAAGCGATCGCCAAACGCATTCAAGCTGCACGTCAAGCCAGGGGAGAAAAATAGGAGACAAATCACATTATGCACCTACTCATGATTTTAATTGCTGTAGCGATCGCCTACAGTTTACGACATTATGCCCACATCCCCGCAGGAAATTGGCATTTAAGATGGCGAAAAACTCTATTTTTATTCCTCTTTCCTCCCTTACTCATCTTCATGACTGTCACCGCTGTGTTTTGCATGGGTACACAGGGGAAAATGGGGGGAATGTCTACAGGTTCTTTTAGCTATCTCCTGTCCTTAATTTTTCTCGCTATTTTCAACATTTTAGGAATTAAACAGGCTTTTCAAGGTTGGAAATCTGTAAAATCTGCCCGTGAATGTCCACAAATCAATCTAGCAGGTAAACAAGTCCGAATCCTAGAAACAAAGGCTTTATTTGCCGGTCAAATGGGATTTTGGCAACCAGAATTAGTAGTCAGTCAAGGATTACTAGAAACTCTCTCCCCAGAACACCTAGAAAGCGTCCTCGCACACGAACAAGGACATTACCAGTATAGGGATACATTTTGGTTTTTTTGGCTCGGCTGGGTGCGTTCTTGTACCTCCTGGTTGCCAAATACAGAAGCACTTTGGCAAGAATTATTAATGTTGCGAGAATTAAGGGCTGATAGTTATGCAGCATCCCAAGTAGATCCCCTAATTTTAGCTGAATCTTTATTGTTAGTGGTGAGTAACCAAACCCTAACATCAGAAGTTTGCTGTGCAGCTTTAGGTTCTTCTGCGGTTGATAGGTTAGAACAAAGAATAGACGCTTTGTTAACACCAACAGAACCAAATTCAGAAATGCCATTACAATCTTGGCATATTTTTCTATTAGCATTTCTGCCTTTAGTAACGGTGATTTTCCATACCTAATCACCCAGATCCCTGATTTCTTCAAGAAGTCGGGGATCTATCCATTAATCCAACAAATCTTTTAACACCTTCCCCAAATCCTCATAATGCTGAAGTTGATTATAAATCTGTGCAGAAACTCGGATCAACAAACGCGGATTTTCCTCCCAAGGTATCACAGGTACTTCAATTCCAAATCTATCCAATAACTGATCATGGAAAAACATAAAATCCCAATCTGCCAACTTTCCATAAATTGGTAAAACTGCCATTGAACCAATCATTTCTTCTGGACAAACTGGTGCAACTTCCAACACTTCACAAAGTAACTTTCTTGCTGCTAAAACCATCTGGTGATTACGCTGCATTAATTCTATCCACCCACCAGGTAACAGCGATCCCATAAAATCAATTGCTTCCGGTACGCACATATAAGCAGTAGGATCATCCGTACCCATCCAGTCAAATTCCAATTGAAAGCGACTTTTATCAGTGCGGGGAGAATTTGCACCATGACTAATTGTTAAAGGGCGGATTTTTGTTTGTTGATCCCTTTGCACATATAAAAAACCTGCACCCTTGGGCGCACATAACCATTTATGACAATTACCTACATAATAAGTTGCGCCAATTTCCACTAAATTTAAAGGAATCATCCCCGGTGCATGAGAACCATCAACCAGGGTATCTACTCCCTGTGCTTGCAACTGCTTAACTAACTCTTGAATAGGAAAAATTAACGCCGTTTGGCTAGTAACATGATCTAACAGTGCTAATTTTGTTCTTGGTGAAACCTGTTCCATCACTGCTGTCACCACTTCTTGCGGTGAAGCAATAGGAAAAGGAATTTTAGCCACCACCACCCGCGCACCTGTGCGACTCGCAACAAAATCTAAGGCATTTCTGCAAGCGTTATATTCATGGTTAGTGGTGAGAATTTCGTCTGCTGGTGCAAAACTCAATGACCTGAGTACAGCATTTACCCCAGTGGTTGCATTCGGCACAAATACCAAATCTTCAAAATCACTACCAACAAACTTTGCTAATTTGCTTCTAGCATGATCTATCAATATTTCCCAGTCTCGACCAAAAAACCGCACAGGTTCAGCTTCTAGTTGTTGACGTAATCTTTGCTGAACTTCCAAAACCGCTTTTGGACAAGCACCAAAAGACCCATGATTGAGAAATATCACCTCTGGTTCAAGTGACCAAAATTTCTCAAAATCAAAAGCATGAAGATTGAAATTTGTGTTTTCTTCCTTCATGCTTTATCCTCTATTTATTGAACTCCCCAGGCCGGATTCGAACCAGCGACCAATCGATTAACAGTCGATCGCTCTACCGCTGAGCTACTGAGGAACGCTCGCAACGATTACTATATTAGACTGAAAATCAGATGATGTCAACTACTTTGGCAAAATTTTTTTTATTTATTTTTTTATTTAATTTTCGATGTTGTTTTTATACTGCTGGTACATATAGCCGTACACAGAGTAGTGAGGACATCAATTAATCATGAAACTCTGACTACAAAAGGGTTTCACTCCTGACTCTTGCTGTATAATTGATTCCAGGCTAAAGCCACTCCCGGTAAGGAGTTCAGACATTTTTGCCAATCGTAAATTAAAGTCCCATTCTTAATTGTGCTAACTTCTGCCTAGCCTGATCATCAATAGCATTAGCTAAAAATCTGCCTTTGGGTTGTTTCTTGGGTTGATATCTATGACGCATCCGACAAACCGTAGCTTCCACCTCACCGCATAATTGATGTGCTGATAACCATTGGGCACCATACCCCTGAACCATCAACTGCTGCGCTCGGTCTGATGTGGCAACAATGACGCGAGAAATTAAACATTGGGCGATTTGGTGACGTAAACCCGCACAAGCTTTTTCAATGTAAGTATCTGCGGTCTGTCCAAAGTCTGTGTAATGCACTGTGAGAAATTCTGTAATCATTTCTCGACTACCAGCAGCATTTTGATATTGGGCATCAAAGATAATTTGAGTTTCATATCCTTGAAACGCGCTATAATTAGTTATAGCTTCCACTAATTCACCGCGTGCTGCCTCTAGTCCAGCATCATCACGAGTTTTTTTCAAGCAAGGCCAAGCGCCTATAATGTTGTAACCATCCACTAACAAAATGGATGGGATGATAGAACGGGGCATGGTTTTTAATCACAATTATCTAGAGTTAACAAAAATCATTCATAAGACTTATAGTAATTGAAGCATCACTTGTAACACTATGTTACAGAGAATAAAATTGGTGACTGGTGATTGGGGATTGGGGATTGGGGATTGAGTAGACTTAAATCTATGGGCATTATAAGTTTGGTGATTGGTGAATATCGTTTCATTTCATCACCCATCACTACCAATAAGTCGCTGTTTTAGGCGTTCAGCTTCACCAGCGTCAACTAAAACACCCTTTTCTAATAAAAAAGCGCCATCACAATAATTTAACTCATCTAAACGGTGTGTTACCCACAAAGCCGTAATACCGCGACTTTTCACCAAACGACGCACACTAGCTACTAAATCTAATTGACTATCTGGATCTAATAAAGCCGTGGGTTCATCTAACAATAAAACTTCACAGTGACGAGCGATCGCCCCAGCAATAGCCACACGCTGTTTTTGTCCACCAGAAAGCGCATAAATAGGCCTGCGTTGTAAAGATAGTAAATTTACTGCGCCTAAAGCCTCCTCTACCCTAGCTTTTACCATAGCAGGAGGTAGTTTTTCTTCCACCAATCCAAAAGCCACATCAGCGCCAACAGTGGGCATAACTAATTGATGATCAGGATTTTGGAACACAAAACCCACAGGAGGAGAAATACCAATTTCCCCAGACTGGGGAGCTAATAAACCAGCTATTAACCTTAAAAGAGTTGACTTCCCACTGCCATTAGTCCCCAAAAGCATCCAAAATTCACCTTTAGGGACTTTGAGAGAGCAAGATTTAATTACTTGCTCCCCACTAGGCCAAAAGAAGTTCAAATTATTAACTTCAATGCCTACTACCGTCATTTTTATACCTTGGTTTATTCAGCCATAGTGAAAGCAGCAAAGCCCGGAGCTTTACCACTGCTACTAGCTGCACCATCTTTCTGCGAAATTTGGACTCCCGAAATTTCACTAGCACGGACAGCAATTTTTTTCTCAGTTTTGCCTTCGCACTTGAGTTCAACAAGATCAGGGTTGCCAGTACGCATTGCTGCCAAAATCAGCTGATAAACAGCTTCAGCATCTTCAGCAGACTTACGTTGTACTGAGATCGGGAAAGCAGTATTTCTGATGCTTAAGTCGATGGTAAACATTTAGAATTAATCACATTTCACTGACTGTAGGAATAATTCTAGCGTTATTGGTGATTGGGGATTGGTGATTGGTGATTGGTGATTGGGGATTGGGGATTGGGAATAATATTATCCATTACCCATGACCAAGATTAAAATTTATCTCCATTGACACTCCCCGACCTAAAGGTGCGGGGATTCTTGGTTCAACGAGTCCACTTAGACTAGATCACTTGCGGTGTCTAACAAGCGAGGTGGTTCTCTCCTCAAGCGTTACTTTCCCCCAGCGGGTAAGGTAGTTGTATTGCTGAGGCAGTGGGACGGGTTTCCCGGTTTCAAGCAACTGCCGTCCCCTTGCCTAAAGGACAGTTAAGTTTTTCCGCCATGCTCCAAAACATCACCTCAAGGGTTTTCAGCCTTTTTTCTGATGACACTGGAAAAATTAGAGAAAAGCACTTATTATGATTAGAGACCGTAAAAAATTGTAAACTAGGTTGACAATCTGGTTATACTTCTGTTTATGGAAGGTCATGTCATAGCCACCCATAAACAGATAAAATCCGTACTTATAAATTTTTGGAGATTCTTTCTCATGACCATAGCAGTTGGACGCGCCCCGTCAAGAGGGTGGTTTGACGTACTAGACGACTGGTTAAAGCGCGATCGCTTCGTATTCGTAGGTTGGTCAGGTGTTTTATTATTCCCCTGTGCCTTCCTCGCATTAGGCG
>NZ_BJCE01000286.1:0-6183 GCF_005402885.1 Sphaerospermopsis reniformis | reverse complement strand
AGAACTTTATCCCGACTTACCTAGACCTAACCCAGAAGAATTAGGACAACTGCGGACACTGGGAGAAATTGCCGAGTATATAAAAACTCTAGTTCCAGAGTTGCGAAATCAAAAATCAGAACAAAAAGTAGAGAGTTCAGAAACAAAAGAAAACCAAAAATTACCCGCACCAATGTTTGTAGAATTTCCTCATGAAACTGTTGAACATGAACCGCAATTTTTAGCATCTTCTAACCATCTGAGTGATACACAAACTGACGCTACAATTGTCATTTGCTCTAACGACGATGTATTAGTTAAATCTGAAAATCAAGAAATAAAAATCCCCACAGATTTGAGCAATATTCTGCTCAACATTGTTAGTGATAAAACAGGTTATCCTGTAGAAATGTTAGAACTATCAATGGATATTGAAGCAGATTTAGGAATTGATTCCATCAAAAGAGTAGAAATTTTAGGAGGACTTTTAGAACTTTATCCCGACTTACCTAGACCTAACCCAGAAGAATTAGGACAACTGCGGACACTGGGAGAAATTGCCGAGTATATGCAACATCAAGCTGAAGGTTTAACGCAATTGTTCACGCAAGAAAAACAGGATATCAAAGAACAGGAATTTCATCACAAAATTCTTCGCAGTCCAGCAAAATTAAAACCACTTCCCCAACCTGATATTTTAGATTTCACCATTCCTGAAAATCAAATTGTTTTAATCACTGATGATGGTTCACCAACGACAGAAAAATTAGCTAGGATTTTAACAGTTAGAGGTGGTAAAATTGTAGTTTTAAGCTTTCCCTCTACGCAATCAGATTTACCCGTAGGAATTAATCAGATAAGATTAAATGATTGGCAAGAAGAGAGTTTACAGCAACAGTTAACCGATATTTCTAATAAGTTTGGTCTTGTAGGTTCTTTCATTCATCTACACCCTGTATTCAGTGATAGTTCGGAAACAGAAAAAACCATTCTCTGTCATGTATTTTTAATTGCCAAACATCTCAAAGAATCACTCAATCAAGCAGCAACAAAAGGACGTAGTTCTTTTTTAAGCATTGCGCGGTTAGATGGGGAATTTGGATTAGGAAAAACCAATAATTTTAGTCCTATTAGTGCGGGACTATTCGGACTGACTAAAAGTTTAAATCAAGAATGGGAAACAGTATTTTGTCGTTCCCTGGATTTAAGTCCTGATTTAGATGCAGAAACATCAGTAAAATACATCCTTGCGGAATTGCAAGATCCGAATTTATTAGTTACAGAAGTAGGATATACCAACAAAGGTAGATGCACTTTAGTTGCAGAACCCACCCCATTAACCATTACCAATCACCAATTACCCATTACCAAAGACCAAGTATTTCTAGTTAGTGGTGGTGCAAAAGGAATCACTGCCCAATGTGTGATCAAATTAGCCCAAGAATATCAATGTAAATTCATTCTTTTAGGTCGTTCCAGTACAGAACCAGAACCAGTTTGGGCTGAGGGTTATGAAAATGAAGCTGAATTAAAACAGCGAATTATGGAGGATTTTCTGGACAAAGGAGAAAAACCAACCCCCATCATGGTGCAAAGAAAATATCAATTAATTTACTCTCAAAGAGAAATTAAAAATACATTAAAAGCCATTGAAAAAGCAGGAGGAAAAGCTGAATATTTGAGTGTAGATATCACCGATAGAAATTTATTAACAGAAAAACTTGCACCTGTAATTGAAAGGTTAGGGGCGATAACTGGAATTATTCACGGTGCTGGTAACTTAGCTGATAAACGGATTGAGAAAAAAACAATTCAGGATTTTGAAACAGTTTATACTGCCAAAGTTCAAGGTTTAGAAAATCTCCTGCAATGTGTACCACCAAGTCAACTACAATATTTAGTATTGTTTTCTTCAGTGGTTGGTTTTTATGGAAATGTGGGACAAGCAGATTATGCACTTGCTAACGAAATCCTCAACAAATCAGCCCATATTATCAAACAGAATTACCCCCATTGTCATGTAGTTGCTATTAACTGGGGTCCCTGGGAGAGTGGCATGGTATCACCAGAATTAAAGACAGCATTTGCAGAAAGAGGAATTGAAACTATACCCCTAGAAATCGGCGCACAAATGTTAGTTAATGAACTGATAAACACCAATTCAAATACAACACAAGTAGTAATTGGTAGTCCCTTAGTTTATATTCCTACCACCTTACCCAGTGACTTAAAAACCTATCACATTAAACGTCAATTAACATTAGCATCCAATCCATTTTTACACGATCATGTTATAGCAGGTCGTCCCGTGCTTCCCGCAACTTGTGGACTATTATGGATGGCTAACACTTGTGAACAACTATATCCTGGTTTTAAAGCCTTTAGTTGTTCTAACTTCAAAGTTTTAAAAGGAATTGTCTTTGATGAAAATTCAGCAAATGAATACACTCTAGAAATTCAAGAACTTGCTAAAATAGAAAACAAAGAAATACAAATAGCTGCTAAAATTAGCAGTATCACCCCCGACGGAAAAATCAGATATCATTTCAGCACCAATCTGATTTTAAAACGGGAAATTCCCACACCTCCTAACTATGAATTGGTGAACTTAAACCAAGATGAACAATTCCTATCTACCAATCCATTACTATATCAAAATGGAGGAGGTAGCCTATTTCACGGAACTATCTTTCAAGGCGTAAAATCAGTATTAAATGCTAGTCCTGGTAAACTCACCATCGAATGTAAATTACCAGAACCAACACCACAGCAACAGGGACAATTTCCAGTTCAGACATTCAACCCCTATATAGCAGATGTGCAGATTCATTCCCTTTGGATTTGGACACAACACTTTCATCAAATAGGTTGTTTACCCTCAGAAATTCTGAACTTTGAACAATTTGCACCCGTTCCCTTTGGGGAAACATTTTATGTAACTTGTGAAGTCAAATCCAAAACAGAATCAAACGTAGTTGCTGATGTTATTACCCACAATCAACAAGGGCAAATTTATAATCGCATGATTGGCGCAAAAGGTACAGTTCTAGTTAAGCAAATAGGTTAGATACCTCACGCAGAGACGCAGAGCAAAAATGTAGATTTTACCCTCTGAATCTCGACATTAGATAATAATCTTCTGCTCTTTGCGCCTCTGCGTGATCTCTTCTCTTAATTCTGAAACATGGAGAATCATCATGAAAGAATTTACACAAAATAAACTTCCAAAAATAGCAATTATCGGCATGAATTGTTTTGTTAGTAGTTCTCAAGAATTAGACGATTTTGAACGCAGTATTTACCAAGGAAAACAATATTTCACACCTATTAATTATAGTCAAAACGATAGTCAAACATCATCCTTACCAATTCCCTTAGCAGAAATTGAAAAATTATCACCACAACAACAATTAATGTTAAAAGTGGCTGATAATACTCTCAAAAATACCAAACTGCGACCAGATACAAAAATTGCAGTGATCATGGTGAGTAAATCCCAAACTCAGCACCAAGATAAATTAGCCAGTTATATTTCCCGGCTTTGGGATGCAACAAGTCCAGCTTTTGCTGAAGAAAATTCTGTTTTTTTAGCCTTAAATTTAGCGCAAAAGCTATTAACAAATAAGCAAGTGGATGCTGTTTTGGTCGCAGCAATGGACTTTGCTAAACAGGAAAATCACCGCATAGATATACAGACCCTGAGTTATGACCGAAACGCTCATGAAACTTTAACAGGAGAAGGTGCAGCAGCAGTAGTATTGCAACTTCATGATGTAGCCAGAGAAGAGAATAATTGCATATATGCAGTAATTGATGCTTTAAGTGTATTGCAAAATTCTCCATATCAACCAGAAACTGTCACCCAAGCTTGTCAAACAGCTTTTTCTCTGGCAGAAATTGAAGCCAAAGATATTGGTTATCTGGAAGTTTATGCTAGTGGAATTCCCCAACAAGATGATGCAGAAATTCAAGGTTTAATCACAGCTTATAGAACAGGAAAAACCAATTTACATTGTGCTTTAGGTAGCGTTAAGGCTAACATTGGTGACACTCACACTGCATCAGGAATTATCAGCTTAATTAAAACAGCACTTTGTTTATATCATCGCTACATTCCCGCAGTTCCTCAATGGACTGGAGTCAAAAAACCAGATATTTGGCGTGGTAGTCCCTTTTATGTTGCCACAGAATCTAAACCTTGGTTTTTAGAATCAGGTGTGAATAGAAGAATAGCTGCTATTAATAGCATGGAAGCTGATGGCAGTTATGTACATTTAATTTTGTCAGAAGATACCAGTCAAATAGAACGCAGCAGTAAATATTTAGAACAAATGCCTTATTATTTATTTGCTATAGCTGCCAAAAATCAATCCTCACTCCTAGACGAAATTTTCACACTACAAAAAAATCTCCAAAATTATCCTACTTTATCCCAACTAGCTAACCAAACATTTAGAGAATTTCAAAAACATCAAATTCAAAACTATCAAATTCAAAACTATCAAATTCAAAACTATCAAAATGCCAATTATACCATAGCAATCTTAGCACGTAATCAAGAAGAATTAACAATAGAAATAGATCGGGCAATTCAAGGTGTTAAAATTGCCTTTGAGACTGGCAAAGATTGGCAAACTCCTCTTGGCAGTTATTTTACAGCCAAACCACAGGGAAAAAAAGGTAAAGTTGCTTTCGTTTATCCCGGCTCTTTCACATCTTATCTTGGTATAGGTCGCAACCTCTTCCGACTATTTCCGAAAATTTATGACGATCCAGTAATTAACAACGTCTATGAACGAGTTGCTAAGATTGAAAAAACAATTTATCCCCGCAGCATCAATAAACTTGCAAAAAGACAATTAGAAGTCATAGAACAACAATTAATAGATGACCCAGTAACAATGCTGGAGGCAGAAGTTGGCATTGCTGGACTAATGACAGCAATTCTCAAAAATTATTTTCAAATTCAATCTCAATGCGCTTTTGGCTACAGTCTTGGTGAAACCAGTATGATGTTAGCCCAAGGTATTTGGACTAGCTTTAAAAGTACCAGTGATTACTTGAACTCATCTCCTTTATTTAAAACCCAACTATCAGGACAAAAAAATGCAGTTCGTCAAGCTTGGGGGATACCGTTAAATAGCAATGTTCCAGAATTTTGGAGTAACTACATTCTGATATGTCCAGTTTCCGAAGTGAAGGAAGCAATCAAACATGAAAACCGTGTGTATATCCCATTAATTAACACACCGGAAGAAGTTGTAATTGCTGGAGAAACACAAGCTTGTAAACGAGTCATTGAAAACCTCAAATGTGATGCTTTCCCTACATCAATAAATCATGTAATTCATTGTCAACCAATGGAATCAGAGTACAATGAACTTGCTAAAATTAACACATTGCCGATTCAAAATATACCAGAATCTACTTTTTATTCTGCTGCAAATTACGAACCAATTACAATTGATAGTCAAACTATAGGACATAACATTGCTAAAAGTCTCTGTCAACAACTTGATTTTCCCCGTTTAATTAACCGCGTCTACAATGACAACATCAGAATATTTATTGAAGTAGGAGTTGGTAGCAATTGTACCCGCTGGATAAATTCAACCCTCAAAGAAAAAGAACACCTCGCTGTATCTATGAATAGAAGGGGAGTAGATGATCATACTTCAATTATTAGAGGATTAGCCAAACTCGTCAGCCATCAAGTTGAATTAGATTTATCACCCTTGTATTCTCTTTCTGGGGTAAATAGTCAAACTCAAATTCAATTAGAACCCAACAGTAATTTCCAAAATCCACCTTTAATTTCTCTGGAAGATTTAAAATCTATCACCCATCATCCCTCTAATCTGCACTATCAAAAATTGAGTGATAACAATGCACTCATGAATAAAGCTCACAGTTTTTTATTAAAATCACGCCAAGCATCATTACAGCAAATCAATTGTTTAATTCAACAAAAAATAGGCATTTACAAAAAGATAGTTGAACAAAGAGCAAAAATTAAATAACCTGTATTTGTGGTGTATGTGTGGGGTGGGCATCTTGCCCGCCCAAATAAGGGAATTTACTAATAGATAAAGGGATCAGGTGCAGGAAGTTTAGATAATATCAATTAATTGGATAATTGATTTTTCGGAGTTCCCAAAACCAAATTAGATGTTAAGAGGTTGGCTCAAATGTACAATACAGAAA
>NZ_BJCE01000285.1:0-6188 GCF_005402885.1 Sphaerospermopsis reniformis | reverse complement strand
TTGGTAATTGGTAATTGGTAATTGGTAATTGGTAATTGGTAATTGGTAATTGGTAATTGGTAATTGGTAATTGGTAATTGGTAATTGGTAATTGGTAATTGGTAATTGGTAATTGGTAATTGGTAATAGAGAAAAATTATTTCCTATATCACCGTTTACCGATTACCATTCACCTGTTATAAAGTACGCAGACGTTCCTGCAAAATTTCCGCTTGTTTTTGTGCTTCTGCTAAAGCATCTCTGGTAGTTTGTACCACATCTGCGGGAGCTTTATCTACAAAGTTGGAATTACTCAATCTTCCAGTTAAAGCTTTAACTTCCGCTTCAACTTTATTCAAACTTTTCTCTAATTTCGCCCGCAATACTTCAACATCAACTACTCCAGTTAAGGGAATAACAATTTGCACAGTACCCACAACTCCGGAAATAGAATTTTCTTTTTCCTGTGCAGGTTCTTTTTCTTCTTCCTGTGTGGTAGCAGGTTCTATTTCTGGTTGTGTCGGTGCTTCACTGGGTGGGAAGTATTTAGCAAATAATTCTTGTCTGGCTTTACCATTAAGTAAATAACGGACTACAAACCAACCTGCATAAAATAAACCTACTGTTTCAAAGAAACTACCAAAAATGGGTATCCGCAAAGATGTATTGCCGACAAAAATAACGACTCTGAGAGTAACTAACACCGCCAGAATTAAACCAATATTTTTCAAGGTCTGCCAATAGGAACTACTGAAAAGTTCTTTATTTTTGGGTAATTCTGTTGGTGCTTCTCCAGTATTTTCTGGAGTGCTTTCTATGGAAGTGCGAGCATTAATAGTTAAGGTTTCTACCTTAGCTAAATCTTTGATATATGCTTCCCCAATTGTCAGGATTGACCTTTCTTTTTCACTTTCACTTTGCAAATTTGCGGTAATTTTTGCCCCTGGTTTAACATCAGCTTCCGCCCGTAAATTACGAATGGTGCGGATAGTATTAATTAACAAATCAAACTGTTCTTCTAAACCAGCATCAATTAAATTTGTATCCGCTTCTGGATAACTTTGTAAAGCTAAAACTTGGGGATTCTCTGCTGGTTGTTGGGTGAGAGTTTGCCAAATTTCTTCGGTAATATGGGGCATGAAAGGATGTAATAACTTTAATACCCCTTCCAAAACGTAGGCGATAATTTGTTGGGCAATTTTCCGAGATGCGGGATCTGCATCTTTTTGTAATCTGGATTTTACTAATTCAATATACCAGTCACAAAAATCTCCCCAAATAAACTCATAAAGTCCTTTGGCTGCTTCCCCTAAACCATAATTATCAATGTAGTTATTTGTTTGTTTAACTACTTGATGATAACGGGAAAGAATCCATTTATCACTGAGTTCTATGGGTTCTGGTTTACCTAATTGGGCTGGAGTTTGTCCATCCAAATTCATCATGACAAATCGGGCAGCATTCCAGATTTTATTGGCAAAATTTCGGGATGCTTCTACAGAGATAGATTCGTCTTTTTTGCGGTCATATTCTAAGCGAATATCTTGACCTGCACCGACTACTTCTTTAACTAATGTATAACGCAGGGCATCAGTTCCATATTTATCAATCAACAATAATGGGTCAATGCCATTGTTTGCTGATTTGGACATTTTCTTATTATTTTCATCCCTAACTAAACCGTGAATATAAACGGTTTTAAAGGGCATTTTTCCGGTAAAATGTCCTGCCATTAAGGTCATTCTTGCTACCCAGAAAAAGATGATATCAAATCCTGTAACTAGGGTAGCGTTGGGGTAGTAGGTTTCTAAGTCTTTGGTTTGTTCTGGCCATCCTAATGTGGAGAAAGGCCATAAACCAGAGGAAAACCAAGTATCTAAAACGTCGGGGTCTTGTTCTAGTTTGACTTCTTCGCCAAATTGGGCTTTAGCTTTTTCTAATGCTTCTGCTTCGGTTTTAGCAACAAAGAAGGGTGTGGTGTCGGTAATTTCTCCGCCGGTTTCGCTAACTGCATACCAAGCGGGTATTTGATGACCCCACCATAATTGACGGGAAATACACCAGTCACGCAGATTTACCAACCAATCACGATAAACCTTTCTCCAGCGTTCGGGGACAAATTCGGGGGAATTTTGGTTATCGAGGAAATCGAGGGTTTTATCTGCAATGGGGCGAATTTTAACAAACCACTGGGTTGAAAGTAGGGGTTCTACGGGGACTTTTCCGCGATCGCTATAGGGTACTGTATGTTTATAGTCTTCTATTTTGACCAGTACACCGTCGGCTTCTAAACGAGCAACTACATTTTTTCTAGCAACAAAGCGGTCTTGTCCTTGGAACTCTCCCGCATTTTCGTTAAGCGTGCCGTCTTTGTTCATGATATTGATAAACGGCAAATCATGACGCTTACCCATTTCAAAGTCGTTAGGGTCATGGGCAGGAGTGACTTTAACGCATCCTGTACCGAAAGCGGGGTCAACTAATTCATCACCAATAATCGGTATTTCCCGATTCATGATGGGTAAGGTGAGAGTTTTACCAATTAAATGTTTATACCGTTCATCTTCCGGGTTAACCGCAACTGCCGTATCACCTAACATGGTTTCGGGTCTTGTGGTGGCAACTTCCACAAATCCAGAACCATCGCTGAGAGGATAACGGAAGTGCCAAAGATTACCATTTACCTCTTTGGGTTCGACTTCCAAATCAGACACCGCAGACTGAGAAGCGGGACACCAGTTAACTAAGTAATTACTCCGGTAAATTAGACCTTCTTCATAAAGACGGATAAATGCTTCTAAAACAGCTTTTGATAAACCTTCATCTAGGGTGAAGCGTTCCCGCGACCAGTCCACGGAAACACCTAAACGGCGTAATTGATTGACAATTGTACCACCTGACTCGGCTTTCCATTGCCAAGCCCGTTCTAAGAATTTTTCTCTACCTAAGTCGTAGCGAGTTTTACCTTCTGCTTTGAGTTGTTTTTCCAGAATGGTTTGTACTGCGATACTTGCGTGGTCAGTACCAGGTAGCCAGAGGGAGTTTTTACCCTTCATTCTTTGATAGCGAATGATGGCATCAATCAACGCACTTTCAAATGCGTGACCCATGTGTAAACTGCCGGTGACGTTGGGAGGGGGAATAACAATACAGTAGGGTTCACCGGGGTGGTTGGGGTCTGCTTTGTAGACTTGGTTTTCTTCCCAGAATTTTTGCCATTTCGCTTCTGTGGAGAATGATTCGTAAACACTGGGGAGATTTGGTATAGTTGCGGTCATGCTGGGAATTATCAGTTTTTTAGGACTCTGATCAATTTTGCCACAAGGTAGGATAGATGGTGATTTGTTACGAACCGCAAAGTTAGTAAATTTGGGAGATGGGTAAGTTTTGGAAGTGTGAGATAATACGGTTTATGGTCTGTTGGTTTTGATGATCTTTGTTTTGTTTAAACCGCAAAGTTCGCAAAGTTCGCAAAGTAAGAGGATTAAGTAATTTATTTAATGTTAGCAAAGGAAGTTATGCTGAGACAGCCAAATGAAGAGGTAGAAAAGTTAGCTTATAGAGTTATTGGTGCTGCTATTGAGGTACATCAAGTATTAGGTTCTGGATTTTTAGAGGAGGTATATCATAGGGCTTTAAGAGAAGAATTTCTTTTTCGTGAAATACCTCATACCTGTGAACATCCAGTAAAACTATACTATAAAGGTCGTCCTGTAGGCGAGGGTAAATTAGATTTTTTAGTTGGAGAATCCTTAATAGTAGAATTAAAATCTGTGCAAAGTTTAACTCCTATCCATGAAGCACAAGTTCTCTCATATTTAAAAATGACTACATACCCCCTTGCACTCCTCATCAACTTTAATGTTTCCCTCCTCAAAGAAGGCATAAAACGCATCATCTTTTCCTCCTAACCTTACCCTCCTTTAAATCCTCTTCCTTTGTGTACTTTGCGTACTTTGCGGTTCGTTACAAAAAACTAGAGGTTATTTTTATAATATTACTTGATTCTATTTTATCTTAAAGAGATACATTTAGTATGATTGGCGATCGCACTACGGTTAGCTATTGATAAAGTGTGACATATTTTTTCAAAGTTGGGTGGAAAAACAAAACTTGTGTATCAAAATTATAATAATTCCTTATTCAGTTTGTAAATTTGCTACAATATAAAGGTATTTATAAATAAACTATACCGTATAAAAGGCTCAAACAGTATGAACGCTGAGGAACTTATAGCACTTTATGAAGCAGGAGAAAGAGATTTTCAGGGTTTAGATTTGGAAAATATAGATTTAAGAGATGTTGATTTAAGTTGTGCTAATCTAAGACTTACTAACTTACGAAATGCTGATTTAAGTTGTGCTAATCTAAGACTTACTAATTTAAATTATGCAAATTTGAGTGGTGCTGATTTAAGTGGTGCTGATTTAAGTGATGCTTATTTAAATGATGCTAATCTAAGACTTACTGATTTAAGTGATGCTAATTTAACTGGTGCAATAATTGATAGCGAGACAAAATTAGATTATAAATGGTATTGTGTATGGAAACTTATTAATTCAAAATTCAATGTTTTTGATGTAAACTTAACTTATGATGATACAGATTTAGAAGAACACGATAATAATTTAATTATTAATGGTATAGATTTAACTTTTGGTGATATCAATTTAAGTAATGCTGAATTAAGTTGTGCTAAATTAGAGTTTATTAACTTAAATGGTGCTAACTTAATTGGAACTAACTTCAGTAATTCTGATTTGAGTGGAACTAATTTAAGTGATGCTAATTTAAAAAATGCTGATTTGAGTGGAACTAATTTAAGTGGTGCTAATTTAAAAAATGCTGATTTGAGTGGAACTAATTTAAGTGGTGCTAATTTAAATTGGGTAAATTTAACTGGTGCAATAATTGATGATAAGACAAAAATAGACCATAAGTGGTATTTAGCATGGAAAATTGTTAATGGAAAATCAGATAATTTAATAAAAAATTATTATCAACTTTCTTTATTTAATCTACTAAATAATTCATTTGATTATAATCAATATATAGGTAAAGATTTAAGTAGTTCTTATCTTCATAATTTAGACCTTATAGGCTTAAATTTGAGTTTTTCTATTTTTTGTCGTGCTGATTGTCAAAATGCTAATTTCACAAATACTAACTTATATTGTGCAAACTTTCATGATGCAAATTTAAGAGGTGCAAATTTTACTAATGCTGATTTACGATATGCAATTTTAATAGGTGCTGATTTAAGAGGAGCAGATTTTACTAATGCTGATTTACGACATATAAATTTTCATGGAGTAGACTTAACAAAGTCTAACACAGAAGGAGCAAAATTCACAACATTTGATGATATATCATGTTCTTGGAATCAGTTAAATGATAATCAATTTGAAGAACTTTGTTATGATATTTTGAGAGAAAAACATAAATTAACTAATATAGATAAAATTGGTAATTCTCGATCTCGTGATGGTGGTCGAGATATTGTATTTTTTAAAGGTGTAGATATTAATAAAAAACCTATTAAATGGATAGCTCAATGTAAGTTAAAAAGTGATAAGCGATCTCTTGGAAGCTCACAAGTCACTGATATAAGTGATATGCTAGTAGCACAAGAAGCTAAGGGTTTTTGTATTATGACTAGCGGAATAATTGACGCAACTTTACATGATAAATTAGATGCTTTAAGAGATAGAAACGGTATTGAAGTCGAAAAATGGTCATATTTAGAAATAGAACGATTTTTAGCAGAACATCCAGAAATTAAAGCCAGGTATTTTAAAGATTAAGTTGATAAAAATAATCCATAAAATTATCCTACACAGGTAGGCTTTGTTTGTATAGCCCCAGATTTCAAATCTCAGGGCTAAATTGTAACCAATATATCCTATTATTCCCGATTCCGCAATCTTTCTAACAACTCCTCACGGGATAAACTACCCAAAGACAAAAGTAACTGAGAACGTTCAGCAATAGGAAATTTAGCAATCTTTTCCACCGCACCAGATAACTCAGCATCTAAACTACCAAACCGCCCTTCCAACAAAGAAGTTATCAATAAAAGTTGTCCTTCCTGTCTTCCTTCCTGTCTTCCTTCTTGCTTTGCTTCTTGTCTCCATTCTTCCCGTTGTTGTAAATAAGCTGGTGATAAGTTCATAATCTCTTCCTCCTCTTCTCTACTTAAATTATCTCTC
>NZ_BJCE01000284.1:0-6219 GCF_005402885.1 Sphaerospermopsis reniformis | reverse complement strand
TTCCCCTGCTTCCCCTGCTTCCCCTGCCTCCCCTGCTCTCTTCACCATCATCTCACTTTTTTGCGTTACTCCCCACGCCAGGAAGGGGAAACTGGCTGGGCGGTCAGGCAGATCAATGCTAAAGTAATTATCGAAAAGACTCATTTTCGATAATTATATGCAGCCACCCCAAGAGTCAAATTCACTCGCTAAGGTGAACCCCTTTGCCATTACCGCTGAACGCGATTTGTTGGCAGAATTGTTGGTGGGCAAGCGTAATAAAAATACCCGTCATGAATACGCTAAAGATTTAAATAAATTTTTCCTGTCTGTGTGCGGTCAACAACCAACTCCCGCTTTGGTGGGACAATTTCTGCAAATGGATAGGTACTCGGCTGTAACGCTGGTTTTGCGCTACAAGGCAGAGTTGGTTGATTTGGGTTTGAAGGAAGCTACTGTTAACCGCCGATTGGCTGCAATTAAGGCGTTAGTTAACTATGCCTATAAGGTGGGTAAGTGTGAGTGGACGTTAGCTGATATCAAGAGTGAGAAAATTCAACCTTACCGAGATACTTCGGGTATTACTCCTGAAGCTTTTAGAAAAATGCTGTCGATACCAGACCGGGAAACTATTAAAGGTAAACGGGATTATGCACTGCTGCGGTTATTGTGGGCTAATGCTCTGCGACGGGAGGAAGTTTCTCACTGTAATATTGAAGATTTGGATTTAGAATTACGGACTTTGAGTATTTTGGGTAAGGGTAAGGGAACTCAGAAGGAAAATGTTGATTTGCATCCTAAAACTTGCGATGCTTTGCAAGATTGGTTGTGGACAAGGAAGGAATTAGATATCAAGCAACCGTTGTTTATTTCTCTGCGACCTCACTACGGACATCGGCTGACGGGGGATGGTATTCGCAAAATTGTGGTGAAGATTGCTAGTGTGGCGGGGATTTCTAAAGTTGTCAGCCCCCATAAAATTAGACATTCATCAGTGACGGCGGCTTTGGATGCTAGTGGTGGAGATGTCAGGAGTGTGCAGAAGTTGAGCCGTCATGCTAATTTGAATACTTTAATGATTTATGATGATAACCGCACTAAAGCCCAGGGGAAAATTACTGCTTTGTTGGAAGATTTGGTGTAAGTATTCAGCTATCAGTAATCAGTAAATGGCTACGCCACGCTACGCTAACAGCTTTTACCTAGTAGGTAGACAGATTTTTTCTCAAATCATAATATTGCCAACCAAATTCTATAAGTGTTCATGAGGAATATTTGTGAGATAAAATTCGTGTTTTCAGCCTCTTTCCCCTTGCCTCTTGCCTGCCTCCATGAAAAGACTTTTTCATCAAACCCTATTTATTGGGAACATTTACGAAATAACCGCAGTTCGCTACACCTTGTATGAGTGAAAGGCTTCCAATGCAAGCTTTTCACACCAAATGGCGGGATTTTTCATCAATCGTTGCTATACCCAATATTGCGTGCGATCGCTCAACTGATTTGTTTTTCCTTATCATCCCCCGTCCCTACTGAAAATGAATTAATCTTACCCCACAGTAGTTAATGAAAAGAAAGTGGGGGGGTTTTGGTTTTATGATTCTGGTTTATTTTGTAACCATTGTTCTAAATCAGTGATAGTGGAAAAATCCAGGAGTGCTTCACCTAGTAATTCTAATTGGTCAATTGTTAGGGTGCGAATTGTGTCAATTAATGATGATTCAATTTCGCCAAATCGCCGATTTAGTTGTCGGATAATTAGTTGTTGTTCTCCTTTTAATTCACCTCGTTCCATTGCTAGTTCTTCTGTGGGACTAATGAATGGCATTTTCTTTTCCTCCTCCAAATGTTTGATTTTAGCCACTAATCCTCGTTGCAATTCTTTGGGTAATGACATCATTTTATCAATGATTTTAAAGAGTTTTACAATTTGTTCTCTTGTTAAACCCCTATCATAAAGTCCTCTAATTAATCTCCATTTCCATTGTTCCCTTTCTTCTAAATCCCCAGTGGTTGATTTGGTTTTTAAATGTGCCATTACTATGATAGCAAAGGGATTATTGCTGGCTTCTAATTCATTCCACCGTGTTTCATAATCCATCAGTTTAGCAATGGGGAATTTAAAACTTAATTCACAATCTAACATTGCTTGATGATAACTGCTTGGTCGCCACTTAGGACTTGTATCACCTAAAATCGCCAGCCCCACCACAAATTTATGATATAGGTCAAAAGCACGGTAATTATAAATGTACATCCTTTCTTGGAAGTCAACATCATAATTACTTTGGACTTCAATATGAATTAAAATCCATGCTTGTGTTTTATCCAATAACCAAACTTTGTACAGTTTATCTGCTATGCGTTTTTCGGTTTCTGACGATGCTGTAATTTGTTGCAGTTCTTTGTCTAGTGATTCCGGTTTTTGTGTCCAATCAATTGCTTCATAAGTTAAAGGAAAGAAAAAGGATAAAAAATCATCAAAATATTCGTTTAATGCCTCTTTCCATGATTCATCGTAATTGGCGGTAATTTCATGATTTTGCTTCATAACAATGTTACAATAATTGTTGTATGTATTATCTTAAAATATTTATATTATAGTTAAATAACTGGAAAATTACCTAATATTATAGCATGAGATTGACTGATTACACACACACTCTGTTACCTTATGTGGGATGCAAAAACTTGCATAGTCCAGGAATATCTAGCAAGTAGTTACTAACCATTTCTAAAGAATAGATTTCAGGTAATGCCTGTTGAAATTTGCTCAGGCGGTATTCTGGTAACTGCGATAAAATTAGGTTTTGGGTATGTGGACTTTGCCAGAAGTCTTGTTCACTGATCTGAGCGATCGCTAAACTCAAGGTAGCCTGACCAAGACTCTCTGCCTCTATTTTGATTTTAAAGTTATCAGCAACAATTTTCCAATCATGGTAGCATTGCAAACCATATTTGATAGTGTGATTAATCTGTCCACCAGCAAAAGTCCACCATAATGCTCGGTCGTTATCTATTTGAATACTTGAATTTGTCAGAAATTGTCTCAAGTCAGTACGAAATTCATCTACAGATGCTTGTGCTTTAGAGTCAATATAAGGAATACTGTTTTCTGTAGTAATAATTTGTGCTATTTGCTGACATAGTTCAAAACCTAGTAATTGTGGAGCAAAACCTCCCCAACTTGGTTTTTTACCACGAGGAGCAGGAACAACCCTAACAATACGCTCTTGGTGGTTAATGTGGGTGACAGTCCAAGCCTTACCACTGAGTAGAAAAGAACTCATATCTGCAACTAGCTTATCCACAAATGCTTGCTCTAAAGAGCCAATGGTATAGCCAGATGATGTCTGTACTTTGTAAAGCAATGGGCTACTAAAAACAGCGTAGAGTTCCATAAAGTTTTTCCGCCCAAAAACCCGTTCTGCTTTATCCCCCATTGAGAGTAACCCACCAGCATGAAACAAGAAGTTTTCCCGAATCATGTGCTGAATTAATGCCTCAAATTCTGTATAGTTGATGCCTGAAAAATCAGGAACGCTAGACAAATGCTCCCAACAACGTTCTGAGCTAATAGCACCAAATTGTAGAGTTAAGGCTAGTAACTGATGCACCATTACAGCCCAAGCTCTAGTTTGAATAGGAACAGATTCTACCCAGCTTTTTCTTGCTAGTTCCACAATAGCGATCGCTTGCAATACTGTCTCCACATCTTCACAATAAAATGTGGTATTGGCGCGTTGACTAGCCCTTCTTCCAGTACGCCCCAAGCGTTGTAAAAAAGAAGAGACTGTAGAAGGTGCATTGGCTTGTAAAACTAAGTCTAAGTCACCAACATCAATACCTAACTCCAAAGTAGAAGTACAAATAATGCTGGTATTACTTCCGCTTTGAAAACGTTCCTCGGCGGCAGTACGTTCCTCTAAAGAAACGGAACTATGATGAACAAATACATCAGTGCCACGATTTCGCATCCGTTCCGCAATTTCCTCAGCCAGCGAACGACTGTCACAAAAAAACAGACTCTTTTTTCCCTGGGTAATGTGACTAGCTTCTTGAGCGATCGCTCCTAGTGTATCCCGTAAATAAACCCGTAAATCTTTTTGAGAAGGCACTTTCGGCGGGTCTATGACGCTGCCTTCCCGTGTTGATGTCCCTTGCAACCAACGCAGAATATCCGCCGGATTGCCAACAGTAGCACTCAACCCCACACGTTGAACATCATTAACTGTATAACGCCCTATTCGTTCCAGCACAGATATCAAATGAGTACCTCGGTCTGTACCCGCTAAGGCATGGATTTCATCAATGATTACAGCCCGTAAATCTCCAAAGACTTTCCTATGAGGTACTTTGGCAGATAGCAGCATGACCTCTAAAGATTCTGGGGTGGTCATTAAAACTGCCGTTGGCTCTTTGATAAAAGCCCGTTTCTGAGAGTCTTTAATATCTCCATGCCACAGAAAGCGACGCAGACCCACCATTTCGGTGTAAGTTCCCAAACGTTCTGCTTGGTTATTTAAGAGAGCCTTGATTGGCGCGATATAAATTAAGCCAACTCCTTGGGGTTCATGCTCCATTAACATTGCCAATAGCGGAAAAATAGAAGCTTCTGTTTTTCCTCCAGCAGTAGGAGCTAAAATTACTGCATTCTTACCATCTAATAAAGCTTGTCCTGCTAGTTCTTGCACAGGACGGAGAGAAGACCAGCCTAAGCGTGAGACAATCGCTTGTTGCAGACGGGCAGGAAAACGTGCAAAGGCAGAAGACATAATCAGC
This sequence comes from Sphaerospermopsis reniformis, assembly GCF_005402885.1. Lineage (NCBI taxonomy): Bacteria > Bacillati > Cyanobacteriota > Cyanophyceae > Nostocales > Aphanizomenonaceae > Sphaerospermopsis > Sphaerospermopsis reniformis. The sequence continues at coordinate 1,458 of NZ_BJCE01000284.1, read as the reverse complement.
AGGGGGCAGGGGGCAGGGAGCAGGGGAGGCAGGGAGCAGGGGGTAGGGAGCTAACTCAGAATATCTCCAAGGTTTAGGAGTTAACCTAGCTGGCAGGGGAGCAGGGGGCTGGGTGGGTGCAATTGATTAAAATTCCACAGTGTAACCTTGAATATCCTCTGGTTCAGCCTCAAAAGGGGGACGACCTTCTCGAATCCGAATTTCAACTTCGGTTAAATCAGTGACTTCAAAGCCCTCAGCAATCATCGGGTCAAATTCCTCATCATTAGCTGCTAAGTCTAACACATTGACAAATTGACGCAGAAACTGACGAGGAACTACTCCTACATCACCTTTAAACCCAGCCGTCACTTTGGAAATCAGCCGCTCAATAAAATCTGAGGTGACTTTATTAGTTAGAACTGTTTTATTGACAGTGGGATAAATTTCTCGCAATTTTAAAGCTACTTCTTTAAGGCGTTTAGCGTCAAAAGGTTTGAGTTCTAACTGGGGTTGGCGAGGGTTAGCAAAACCACCAGGAGCTAAGAATTGGATGCGATCGCTCAAGGGTTCTAAACCTGCTACACCACGTTTGGTATCATAAAATTCTGGTGTGCCTGTAAAAATCCAGAGTAAGCCTTTGTAGCGGTCAGCCGCATCACAAATTTGCCGAATCCCATTTAAGGACTTGCCCCGGCTATCTTGACGCATTCGCAGAATTGTTTCTACTTCATCAATAACAATTACCAAACCCTTATAACCTGCGGCTTTGACAATTTCCAAAATCCCATGCAAATAATCAAGCGCGTCCCGACTGCCGATATCTCCTTTAATTCCAGCAGCTTTTTTGGCACTTCCCGCTACATTTTCGCTACCAGAAAGCCAAGAAAGTAAAGCACTAGCTTCTGCAATTTCGCCTTGTTGTTTAAGTGTAAAAATAGTCCGCAGTACCCTGGCCATATCTTCTGGGGCTTTACCACCAGTCAGAGAAGCGAGTTCTTCTTCCATGCGTTGCTGTACTAAAGTATCAAATTCATCGCTATTTTCGTCAGCACCTCCAGCAATCAGGGCATCTTCTACACGCCCAATCCAACGGTCAATGATGTCGCTTAAAGCACCTCTGGGACAAGAGCTAGTCCCTAATTCTTGTACAACTTTACGGTAAACATCATCGAATTTGTAAAAGTGTAAATCGTTGTCAGAAACTACTACAAAGCTAGTAGCAAAACCTTGGGTTTGGGCATCTAAAATTGCCAAACATGACATAAATGTTTTACCACAGCCATAGCCCCCACGCAGAAATTTAAATACACCTTCCCCATCAGCTGCTAATTTGAGTTGGCGATGAATTTCTGTACGTTGTTTGTCAATACCAACTGCAAAAGCTTCTAAACCTCTTTCTGGAACAACTCCAGAACGCAGACGTTCAAAAATATGCTCAATATCTCGTTCACTAATTGCCATAGTTAATTTTAAAGG
>NZ_BJCE01000283.1:0-6296 GCF_005402885.1 Sphaerospermopsis reniformis | reverse complement strand
GGGTGACGGGGGACTGGTGACTGGGGAATGGTGACTGGTGACTGGTGACGTGTGACTGGGGACTGGGGACTGGTGACTGGGGACAGGTGACAGGTGAATTTTAATCAGTTCTGTGTCTTGACTGTCCATCTGGGTTTGTCAACTCTCCTAGTGGACAATTTTAGTTTGTCCAGTCACTCGGTGGACAAAAATTTTGTCAGGTTGTCCAGTAGACAAATAAAGCGACTTAACCAAGATTAGCGATCGCCTGGAGTGGTAGAATACAGATAACTTTTTCAGCAAACCCTAAATAATTTAGCTTGTTCTAACACCAATTCTGTAGCCAAAGCTTGCATATCAGGAGGATAACCATACTCCCTTAATAACCTTTTTACCATGACTTTCATTCTCGCTCTGACATTTTCTTTAATATTCCAGTCAATGCTGGCGTTTTTTTGGATTCTTTGCACTAATACAATGGCTAATTCTCGCAGTTTATCTACTCCCATGACATCCCTAGCACTGTCATTTTCAGCTAAAGCATCATAAAAAGCCAGTTCATAATTAGATAAACCTAATTCTTCCCCCCGTTGGTCGGCTTTGGTAACTTCCTTAGCTATATTAATCAGTTCTTCAATTACTTCTGCTGCACTAATAACACGGTTTTGATATTTTCTTAAAGTATTTTCTAATAATTCTTTTAAACTCCGACTTTGCACTAAATTAGTTTTTTGACGGGTTCTAATTTCATCATTGAGGAGTTTTTTCAAGAGTTCCACAGCCAGATTTTTATGTTCTAAACCTCTAATTTCTGCCATGAAGCTATCAGAAAGAATGGAAATATCTGGTTTTTTAATTCCCGCCGCATCAAAAATATCTATTACTCCTTCTGATACTAATGCCTGGTCTACCACTTGTTTAATAGCTGTGGAAATATCATGATGAGAAAGTCCATTACTGTTACTATCAAATTTTTGTAATCTGGCTTTTACAGCTTGAAAAAATGATACTTGTGCAGCTACATTCATAGCTGCTGCTGAGGGAACAGCTAAAGCAAAGGCTTGAGAAAGTGCAGTAACTTCTTGATTAAATCTGTCCTTACCATTTTCTAAACTTAATATATGTTCCTCAGCTTCTAAAATAATTTGCAGTTTCCGTCCAGTGTCACTGGTGAAATATTCACTATAAGCACAACCAGCCATTAATTGTTCTACTATTTCTAATTTAGTCAACATTAAATTAATAGCCGCTTCTTGGTCTAATGTAGGTTCTCCCTTACCACCGCTTTCTGCATAAAAAGCTAGGGCTTCTCTCAAGTCATTTCCTATTCCTAAATAGTCAACTATTAACCCCCCTGGTTTATCTAAATAAACACGGTTTACCCTGGCTATGGCTTGCATGAGGTTATGACCTTTCATGGGTTTGTCAATGTACAGGGTATGCAAACAAGGTGCATCAAACCCGGTTAACCACATATCACAAACTATTACTAGCTGTAGTGAGTCCTGGGGGTCTTTGAGTCTGCCAGCTAAAATACTCCGTTCTCGTTTGCTGGTGTGGTGTTTAGCCATTTCTGCACCATCACTAGCACCGGCAGTCATGACTACTTTTATTGTTCCCTGGTCCAGTTGGTTACTGTGCCACTCAGGACGTAGGTTAATTATTTCTTGGTAGAGTTGCACGGCAATAGCACGGCTAAAGGTAACTATCATACCTTTACCAAAAAATACCTGTTGCCTGGTTTCAAAGTGTTGGATGATATCTTGGGCAATGGTTTCTAGTCTTTGGGTTGCACCGATGACAGCTTCTAATTTGGTGCGTTGGGCTTTGGCTTGTTGGACGTTTTCACCTTCTCCTAGTCCTTCTAAGTCTTCGTCTAGTTCTGCTAATAATTGTTTTCCGGTTTCGTCTAGGTCTATTTTTACCAGTCGGCTTTCGTAGTAAATAGGAACTGTTGCCCCGTCTGTGACGGCTTGGGCAATATCATAAATGTCTATGTAGTCTCCAAAGACGGCGGGGGTATTTTGATCTGTTTTTTCTACTGGTGTCCCCGTAAAACCGACAAAGGTAGCATTAGGTAAGGCATCACGGATATATTTAGCGAAACCATAGCGGGTTTGTTTACCAATAATTACGCCATTTTCATCTTTGATATCAATTTCTCTGGCTTTGAAACCGTACTGGCTACGGTGTGCCTCATCTGCTAAAACAACGATGTTATTACGTCGTGATAAGCTATCAGGTCTTATAAGTTCACCAAGTAAATATATATTTTCTTCTACTGCTAAATTGAGTTTACTAACAATTGATAGGAAGATTTGAGAATATTTCTTACAGAAGGCTGGAGGTAATTCGTCCGTTGGTGCAAATTTTTGTATGGTTGTAAATACTACACCACCTGAAGCTACATTAAGCAGTTCTCGGAGATGTTTGCTATCTTTGGCTTGTTGGGGTTCTTGTCTCAGGAGTTGACGGGATGCAGCAAAGGTATCAAATAATTGGTCGTCTAGGTCGTTACGGTCGGTTAATACGACGATGGTAGGGTTATCTAGGGTTAAAACGAGTTTTCCAGTTAAGAATACCATTGATAAAGATTTACCACTGCCTTGGGTATGCCACAGTACGCCACCTTTTCTAGTTTGATGATAATTATTTTCTGGTGATAATTCCTGAGTTATTTCTACGGGTTGGTTTACGGCTTGAATGACTCTATCAACGGCTTTGTTAACAGCGTAATATTGATGATATGCTGCTATTTTTTTAATGGTTTTGATGGTGGTAATTTTGGTTTGGGGGTGTTCTTGTTTGGTTTTTTCAAATACGGTAAAGTGACGAATAAAGTCTAATATTGTGGTTTTATTACATAGTCCTTTAATTACGGTTTCTATTTCAATTTCTTTTCCTGCTTGGGTTTCGTTTTTTTCAGAAAGTTTCCACTTCAAAAACCGGGAGAAGTCAGCAGATAATGAACCTACACGGGCTTCTAAACCGTCGGCAATTATTAAGAAAGCGTTATAGGTAAATAAGCTGGGGATTTCGGCTTTATATGTTCCTAGTTGATTAAATGCTTTTTCTATGGTGGCTTTTTCGTCTGTGGGGTTTTTTAGTTCTATGACTACTAAAGGTAAGCCGTTAATAAATAAGATGATATCTGGACGGCAGTTATGGTTATTTTCAATGATGGTAAATTGATTAACTGCTAAAAATTCGTTATTTTCTGGGGTTTGAAAATCAATTAACCAGACTTTATCACCTCTGGTAATTCCGTCTAATTGATATTCTATATCTATTCCTTCTGTCAGGTATTTATGGAAGGTTTCGTTATTATTAATTAGGTCGGGACTGCTAATGGTGGTAATGATGCGTTGTGCTTGTTCTCTGGCTTCTAGGGGGATGTGGGGGTTAATGGTATTAATGGCATGGGTGAGGCGGTTTTTGAGGATGACATCATCATATTTTTGGCGTTCTGGTTTGTCGCTGTCAGGGGCAATAGTAGCAGCGTTTATATGTTCATATCCTAAGTTAGTTAGGAAGCTAATAACAAAGTTTTCGATTTTTTCTTCAGTTAGTTTCATTTTGACTACCTAGATATTCTTGATATTTAGTTTGATAAGCTATTTTATCTATTAAAAATAGAGTTTCACTGGTTGCGTAAAAAAGTCCTGCAATATTGGCATTTCCGTATTCTGTATCAAGATAAAGATTAAAGTCTTCAAAATCTGTAAACAATATTTCTTTTTCTTGTTGTTTCCGTGGGTGTTCAATCTCATAATATTTGATTAAAAAACAAGCAATTAATTCTACAGAACTAATTAAAAAATAAGCAGTTAATTCTTCAATTTGATTATCCTTACTCGTTAAAAGGCTTTGCCCATGAGATGATGTATCTATTCTATTTCTTAATTCCCCAAGATTTTGTGACGCTGTTATCAGTCCACTGCCAAATGTTGCCACTCCATTAGTGAGATTAATATTTAATGTTTTAATAGTTTCTGTTACTAACTTATTTACACTATCATTTGTTTTATATTCATAAGTTTTCTGTTCATCAAGAATCGTTTTACATATACTTTCTATCAGTGCTTTTGCATTTCCTATAGCTGAGGGAAAATCAAAGGTTTTAAAATACTCGATTTTTTCGACATAATCTTTTAAACCTTGCCACCTGTGGTATTGCTGTATTAACTCTTTTAATTTTTCCATTATTCTTTAATCCTGATTTGTCCACTCATTAATTTTGGTAGAAGTGTATCACGGGTTTTTGCTAAAATTTGGATTTGTTCTCCATTTACTTCTTTTTTTAATAAAACTTGGCTAAAAACTCCTGATGCTCTTTCCATTATCTCTTGTTTAGGAATTAATACTTCACATTTATATAATTCTGATTGTTTAATTCCTTGAACAGTTGAACCAGTACCCCTACGTTTTATTAATGATTGACCTAAAGGACTGGCTAACCAATAGTTAAAATAAGAAGGTGAAATAATTTCTGGATTTGCTCTTAAAGCAAATACTCTTTGGGCTGGATAATAATTAGTATTTTTAGCAATATAAAATAATTCTCCTAAAGGGGCTTCAGATGTCATAATAATATCGCCAACTTCTAATTTTTCTGAGGAATCAAATAATTCCAAGGCAACATAATTAAAACTATCTTGATTAATTAAAAAACCTCCTTTCACAAACTTTGCGCTTAATGCCGGAATTCCACTTTCAAAAAATTGGGGAGTTTTACCCCTATTGTCTATTAAATGTTTTAAACATTCTTGAAAAATTAAAACCTTCCAACCTGCGGGAATATCGCCTAATTCAGAAGGAGACATTGCACCCCCAGAGGACTTGTAAGGTTTACCCTCATCATTGGGAAATTCAAAATCAATAAACCAATGTTTAAATAGGGTTTGTGCTATCTTTTCTAGGGTTTCGTTTTGTCGTCTGAGGTTGTCTATTTTGGCATCTAAACAAGATAAAACAGCCGCTATTCTTTTTTGTTCTTCGGGAGATTTAGGAATACTTACTTCAAGTGTATGAATATGATTTCTGTTAAGAGTTGGATTTGCTGAACCACAATCATATTGTTCAAATTTAAGGGTCTTTAGAAAATAATACGCAAACTTTGGATGGTTTTTATGAAAATCTTTCACCCATAAAGTTGTATCTGTTGGCCAAAAATCAGTATCACAATAAAAAACAGAACCTAATGTTCCTTTTCGGCCTATTATTACACCTGGTGCTTTAACTTTAAACTGGTCATGCTTTCCTCCAAAACCTGATGAAAAGATAACATCATATAATCCATCTTCTTCCATATCTCGTTTTACAATATCAAAACCACGCTGAAATGTTATAAACTTTTCTAATTCTATTTTTTGCCACTCACTCATAAATCACCCTACCTTAACTAAATCAACAAAACCAATTTTATATTATTTCTAGTCTAATAAAATAAAAAATTATCTGCGTTTATCTGCGTCCATCAGCGTTCAAACTTCCAAAAGTATCATCATCAATACTTTCTAAATCCACCCTTTGTCTAAAGTCTTGTAAAGCTGACCAAAAATCATTAACCTCTTGAGTCTCTGTGAAAACTTCTTGATTCCCAGATATAGCAACTGGTATTTTAGCTGATAATTTATACTTGAGAAATTGAATAAAATCTAAAACCTCCTGTTGTTTATCTGTGGGTAAATCTCGCAAATTTTCTAAAACTGCTTGTTCCAGAGTCATAATTTTACCTCTACTACTTTGCATAACTTGAACCTCTGATATGAATAATTAAATTAAGGGTTTAGCACTGCTAAACCCCTATAATAAATCAATTAATCTTGCAATTGACTTAACCAAATCTGTACATCTTGTAAACTGGTAAAATCTAACAACGCTTCACCCAGATTTTCTAAATTAGTCAAAGATAACTTAGCAATATTATTTATTACTTCCTCCGGTAATTCTCCAAACCGTTTAGTTAACAGTCGAATGACTAAATTTAAAGCAGTTTCCTGTCTTCCTTCTTCTCGTCCTTCTTGCTTAATTTCTTGGTAAGCGCGACTTCTTTCTAATGATATTCCCAACATGACTTGAACCTCCCGTAAAGTCAGATTTTCAAACCTATACATCATTATTGTAGTAATCATTTCTAAAATCATCTCATTTGATGAATTTTCTTGATTACTTCTTGTTAATAAATACCTAGGGGTTGCTGAGAAAGTCTTTCCGTGAGGGCATAGGAGTCAGGAGTCAGGAGTCAGGAGTCAGGAGGAGATTTGAAAATTTCTTTGCTATCTCTTGAAATCCCAAAAAATGCACACTTTTTCCGG
>NZ_BJCE01000282.1:0-6299 GCF_005402885.1 Sphaerospermopsis reniformis | reverse complement strand
GGTTATTAAAGAATTTTTTGAGGATATATTTGTTTGGCTTTAATCCATCTTTATGCAAAGAAGCCCAAGTAGCTAAACCCCAATTATAGGTAAACCTTGCTATACCAGCGTGTTTAGCCATTAATATATGGGCACTGGGGACTGGGGACTGGGAAGAAATATTTACCTCCTGTCTCCTGCCTCCTCCCTTCTACTGCCTTCCTCCTGCCTCCTGCCTCCTGCCTTCTCCCTCCTGCCTTCTGCCTTCTGCCTCCTGCCTCCTGCCTTCTGTTCCCTGTTCCCTGTTCCCTGTTCCCTGAGTTTCATATACCCACCACAAAGGGGTATCAGTGGAGAAATATTGTTCCACTGTACAGGCGAGGTGAGAAAAATCTTGAGTAGGAAATAGTTCTTGGTAAGTACGCTGGATAAACTTAACCAATAGTGCTTTGTCTAAGGTAGAACCTCGGCGAATAGAATAGCCGTCCAAAGGAAAGTCAAAATTGGGCATGGGGCGATTCAATTTTGGATTTTGGATTTTGGATTTTGGATTGTTTTGAGTATCTCCAATCTAAAATCTAAAATCTCAAGTTTTCTTTACTGTCACCAGTCACCAGTCACCAGTCACCTGTTCCCTTGTTTACAAATTACTAACTATCACTCCAATGGGTGCGGGTGCGGCCATGTCGGAGGGTAGGAAAATCCGGGCGCTGACTGCGACTAGGGCAATCAAAAATACTAGAACTACGAGTAGGGGGGCGATGTATTGACGAAAAAAAGCCATATTCGGGATTGTAAATAATGAGGTAACTGGTGGAAAACCAGTTAATGTAAATTTTTCTTAATTTATTTTAGCGAGTTTGGAGGCAGGAAAAACTAAAGGTTAACGTGCATCCCGATCCAAATCATCCAGGACTCGTTCACAATACCAATTTTCTGGCATTCCGGGATAATTTTGCTTGGCTTGTTCGATTAATCTTTCGGCTGCGGCTACGTCACCGGATAATTTGGCAATGAGTCGGTTTTTGAGGTAGTTACCTGTAATTTCTTCGTCTACCTGATTAGGTAAGCTGGGAGTGGAGGGTTGTAACTGTTCTCTTTTTAGTTGCCAAAATAAAACGTAGTAGAGTGTGCCAAAAATTAGAACTAAGCTGATTGTTCCCAGGAGAGTGAGGGGGCTAAAGAGAAGATATCCTAAAACTAATTGTGAGAGTACGTAGCCCAGTAATAAACCTGTGACAACGAGGACGAATGTACCGACAAGAATTACTACTTGGTTTCCCATATATCCTCTTCTTCTTCAAGTCCTGGTCTGGTTGCTGTCACTGGTTTGGGATTCCAAGGGGCTGCTAGGGGTAGTAGTAGCAATCCAGGTAGGGCTGCTACCATTGAGAGTAGGAAGAATGAAGGCCAGCCCGTGGCTTTTGCCCAATCTCCTGCGGGTGCTGAAAGTACGTCTCGACTTAGTGCCATGAGGCTAGAAAAGAGAGCAAATTGTGTGGTGGTGAAGTTGTGGCTGCATAGACTCATTAAATAGGCTACGGTGGCCACTGTCACTAATCCGGCGCTGGTGTTTTCTATCATGATGGCGATCGCTAACATAGAATAGTCTTTGCCGGTGATAGCTAGTGCATAATAACCTAAGTTGCTGAGTAATTGCAGTACACCGAATATCCAAAGGGCGCGATTGATGCCGATTCTGGACATTATTATCCCACCTAAGATGACTCCTACGGTAGTGGCAACTAAACCAATAATATAAACGGTTGCCAGTTCTTGGTTATCAAATTTAATCTCTTTAGCGAATAAGTTAGCTGTAATTCCCACTAAGGAGTCACCAAGTTTATAGAGAATGATAAATATCAGAATTATCAGTGCTTTGGTGATGCCGAACTTTTCTAAGAAGATTTGTAATGGTAAAATTACTGCTTCTTGTAATGTGTGGGGTGTGATATTTTCTTGTTGTTCATTTAGTTGAGGTTTAGGCAATATAATTGATGCACTAATCCAAGCTATGAGTAGTCCGCCTAATATCCAATAGAAGACTTTTAATGGGATAGTTTCTGATATTACACCACCGACCAAACTCGTAATAATAGTAATAATTACTAAGAGAAATATAATATCTTTGATTTTTAAAGATGTGTTATTGGCAGATATAGAGCTATTTTCTATTTGGGGTTCTGATGGTACAAAAAATGTGGTAATTAAACCTAAGCCCATAAATCCTGCCATGAGTAAATAAACTATGTTCCATGACAGAAATCCGGCTAACCATGCGGCTAGGGAAAAGGCTATAAATAGGGCAATACGATAACCTAAAACCCACAATGATGCGCCGGTTTCAAATTCTAAGGGGTTTAAAATTTCTGTGCGATAAGCGTCACCAGCAATATCTTGAGTGGCACTTAAAAAAGCAATTATAAATGATGTAATTGCTAATGTCATTAATATTTGGGTATTCTGGGTTGGTTGTTGTAATGCCATTGCTAAGATAGCTATGACTAATCCAATTTGCGTTAAAAATAACCAACCTCTTCTTCCTCCTAAAAATGGGGGAGAAAATCTATCAATTAGAGGCGACCAGATAAATTTTAATGAGTATGGTAAACTAACTAATCCAAATAATGTGATTTTAGCAACGTCAACTTCGGCATCTTTCATCCATAGTTGCAGGGTGCGAGTTGTTAGGAATAATGGTAAACCAGAAGCAGAGCCTAATAATAGCAAACCTGCCATTTTTCGGCTTTGAAATGCCTGTTTTAGTGCTTGAATTTCTTGCATTATTTTTTAGGTTACAGGTGACAGGTGACAGAATAAAGGGAAGAGATAATACTTTGGGTTTGCTGAAAAAGTCTTTTCGTTAGGAGTTAGGAGTCAGGAGTCAGGAGTCAGGAGGAGGTTTGAAAATTTCTTTACTATCTCTAGAAATCCAAAAAAATGCACACTTTTTCAGGTATACCCTTGAAAACCCTTGCACTTTTTTCCTCTTTATCAGCCTGTAACCTTTTTTCTATCTGGGTTTTACATTTATTCAGCAAGCCCTACTTTAGAAGTTAAAATTAATTAACTTCTGTCTTGGGGTAACTCAGGAGGATTTTACTTTCTTTGTTGCCATTTCTATTAAATCTTCAATTCTCTTAATATTTGGATCTCCGGCTAAGTATCCTATTCCTCGATGTAGGTGTAAACGAAATTGGGTGATTAGGGTTTCTTTATCTGTGTCTAAACCGTCGTTGTGACAACGTTGTTTCAATGCCAATAGCAATATATCAGCCATTTCTCCCCCAAATACTTTCCAGGTTAGTTCTACGTTGCTATCTTGGGGGATGGGTACGGGTGATGGGGGGGCGGTTTCTGCTAGGGAACGACAAAACGCCCATCTGCATAGGATGTTCCATTGTTCTATTTTGGTGTTGCGTTTGAGTTTGAGTAGTTGATCTTTGGCTGTTTGGGATAGTCTAATACGTTCTATTGGTGATTCCATGATTTTGGTAATTGGTAATTGGTAATTGGTAATTGGTAATTGGTAATTGGTAATTGGTGATGGGTATTAATCTGTGTCTTTAGTGTTGCCAAGAGAATTTAAGTAGGCGTTTAATTTTGGTGACAGTTCATCTATTAATGGTTTGAGAATGTTAACTTGTTCAATTGTTAATAATTTGCGAACATAATCTAATCTCATCCAATGAATTGTTTCATTTAGAGAACCTCTATCAATTTTAATAAACCGTTTATTATCTTGAAAATTATAACGTCCCCTTCCTTCTGCTATATTTGACCCAATACTATCTGCTGCACGCACAATTTGCTTACCTACTGTATCTTTATAAAAACTATCCCATTGTATAACTATTTTCCAAATTTCATTGGCTAATTTTTCCGATAACCTATAAACTTGCAACTCCTCAAAATCTGGTCTACCCATATATTTTATTCCTCACAATTACCAATTACCAATTACCCATTACCAATTACCCATTACCAAGTTACCAAAAATAACCGTCTTTTATTGTAGTTTCTCTTTTACCAGAGTTATATTGCAAGAGGTATTCACGGGCGATCGCTTCGTTTTCTCTCAGGAGTTCTACTTCTTTTTTGGCTATTTCTGTGTCGGTGGAAAGTAAGATTACTTGATGACTCGCTGCGGGAAAGTATCTTTCTACTAGGTTGTTTCTGTGGGATGAGTCGAGTCTTCCTAGTGGTGTGTCAATAGCAACGGGTAAACGTTTTCCTGATACTTTTGCTAAACCCCAAAGGAAGGCGATCGCTAATAGTTGTTTTTCTCCTGCTGATAGGCGATTTTTAGGTACTGGTTTTCCTTTTAAATCATATAATGATATACTAAATGTCTGGGCATCAATGGCAATTCTATGAACTAAATCTGATTTATGCAGAAGATAAAGAAAACAGTTTTTTACTTCTTCTTCTAATTTATTCAATTTCCTTAATGTCAATTTTTCTCTAAATATCTTTAAGGTTGCTTGTACTTTAGTGACTGCATTAATTAAATGTTCTGTACTTTGATATTTCAAACTATCGCTAGTATAGTTAGTTAGTTCTTTTTTGGTTTTTTCAATTGTTGCTTGTAATTCTAATAAATGACGTTTTAAAAACTCTACATTACTATTTGCTTTATTCCATTCTCTTTCGGCTTTTTCCCTAGCTTGTTGTAATTCTGCATAAGCTTCTGGTGCTGCTGCTGTTTGAATTTGTCTGTCTATGGTGAGTATTTGTTCTTCGTAATTTTGCAGTTCTAATATTTTAGCATTAGCTGTATTTTTGGCAATTTGTAAACGATAGACGAGATTATCTAACAAAGTTAAACTTTCTTCATCAGCATTTAACCAAGTGGTTTCTGTAGATGAATTAACAGCATATAATTTATCAATATCTTCAACTAAGAAATTTTGAATACTGTTAATTTTCTCTAATTCTAAATTTAGCTGATTGAGCAAATTTAGTAAACGTTGATCTCTAGCAATTAACACATCCTTTGCTAATTGCATTTGTTGAAATTTTAACTCTTTTTCCCCTTGGGTTTGAATTTGGGATAATAAATTAGGAATTAACCCTAATGGTAGCACATCTTCCGCTAATTCACGTAATGATTTACGGATATTTTCTGCATTTTGAACTTGATTTTCTTTTTGGGTGTCTAGTTGACTACGTTCAGCAGCGAGTTTTCCACCTTCAGAAATATATTTATTTAATGCTTCATCATATTGAATTTTTAAATCTTTTAAATCTGTTTCTAATTTTTCTAATTCTTTTTGTTTATTATTTTCTTTTTGTAATTGTTCTGCTAAACGGTTTTCTAATTCTTCTAATTTAGCTAAATCTTGTTTATCAGCAGTTTCCTTTTTTTTACGATTCACTAATATTTCTAAATCTACTGCTAATTTATCAGCTAATTCTAATCCTAAAAGTCCATTAATAGCATCTACAACTACAGCAGGTGGTGTTTCTTGTTCTGCAAGTTCTTTTACTTGTTCCCCATCAAACAGAAATAAATTAGAAATACCTAAAGGGAGAATATTTTCTATATATTCATCCCAAATAGTAGCTAAAGAATCAACAGGCCAAGTTTCATCTTTTCCTAAAATTCCTAATGAGTCTTTACCGTCTTTGGGATTTTTTTCCCAAGTTCTCACTACACGATATTGAATTGGTTTATCGTCTTCGATGTGTTCAAAAACTAATTCAATTCTGGTTTTATTAATGGGATCAGCTTGACTATTGACACATTGAGTTAAAAAATCATTATAACTCAAGTTTCCTCTAGTAGAACATTGGGCGCGTTGTCCATATAATGCGAGGCGAATAGCATCCATTAATGTTGTTTTTCCGCCACCATTCATTCCTCCTAAAAGGATGATAGGGCGAATATTATCTTGATCTATTCTGGGATCAAGGTTGATGACTTGTCTACCAGCGTAGGGACCGAAGTTTTGCAGTACGAGTTCTAGGAAGATCATGGGAGTTAAAATTTAAAAATTAATAGTTTTTTAAACGAACCACAGAGGCACAGAGAAGCCAATTTCTAGAACGAGAAATGAAGGATTTATTTTTACCTTTTATCACCAATTCTAAAAATTTGATTAGCTGTTAAATTCAAGTTAGGAAATGCCGCAGAAATTAACACATCATTTCCTGTAAATTGACTAACTTGATATTCTCCTTCAATTAAATTATGTATAGAAATTGTTGGTTGTTTAGGATTACCAATATATCTTCTTCCACCTAAACCTAGATAGTCAGTGATCCAATATTCAGAAATACATAATTTTTCATATTCAGCTAATTTGATTAAATAGTCA
>NZ_BJCE01000281.1:0-6351 GCF_005402885.1 Sphaerospermopsis reniformis | reverse complement strand
TAATTTATCAGACCCAAAATGCACAGTTTTTAAGGTATACCCTTCAAAAATCTTGCACTTTCTTTCCTCCTGATCAGCCTCAAACCTTTGATTTACGAGTATTTTGGGTTTATTCAGCAAGCCCTACCTATGATCTGTTGTTAATTGTCGGAAAGACGTGAAAAATGGTATTTTCGGGAGCTAAATTCATTGCTGTGTTGTAATCCTCAATTGCTTCTTGTTGATTACCGAGTTCTAGATGGGTTTGGCTGCGCCAATAATACAATAAAGGATTATCAGGATTAATGTTAATTGCTTGGGTGTAATCTTCTATTGCTCCTTGATAATCTTCTAATTTTTGGTGGCGAAACCTTGCGCTCTCTGTATAAATATCTGTACAGTTGGGATAAAGGATAATTGCTGTATTGAAATTTGCGATCGCCTCCTGTATATTGCCCTGGGCAAAACAGGCATAGGCTTTTTGAATATATAGTTCAATATCCAGTTGCTGTTGATGATTGCTGGTCACTTTTTTTTAGTGTTTCTGATTTGGTAAGCTAATAGCAGATTGCAGATCCGTGAGTTAGATAATTTAAGCTTAAACTCTGTCATCAAGCCAGTTTTACCCCTGTCTCCTGCTGTGTCTTGGATATTTTAACTGGGGCTTGCTAAATCATGCCAAGACGTAGATAAATAAACAGGTCAAGGATTTTTTGAAGTGAAACTAGCAGCAGGTTTTTGAAAGTAGGTGTGGCAAAATAGACTATTTTGAGGATGCAGTATGAAAAAATTATTGCCAACAGATGGGCTAAACCTTTGCAACACAGCCTATTATCTGCCTCTACGACAGGATTTTGTGCCTACGGCAACTACGCTTTAGCGAAGGTCTAGGAAGTGGCACAACGACCGTTAATTGATCCCTAACTAATATTTATTCATACAACAAGTTGTAGATAATAGATTAGGTCAATAAATCTAATCATATCACAAATGACGCTAGTGTAAACCCCTTGACCCTGAAACGAGACGCAAGCCCCAGGCTTTTAGACATGGGGATAAGTCGATAGCGACTTTAGTCGCATTAAAGCGATTGATTGGCTTTAGCCACATTCAAAATTGTATAGAATAATTCATCCAATCTTTATTAAAACTTCATGTTATTATACAGGACAATATCGAGAATCAGAAAAATGTCTAATTATGGATGCCAACAACACTTAATCAATATATTGATTTGTGTAGGCAGGAAATAGGGAATGGGGTGTAAGAAGTTTTTATCACTAGTACCGCTTCGCGGAAGTCACGCATTCAAAAGTCAAAAGTCAAAAATAATAGGTCGTAAGCTTTTTAGCGGTTGAGAATGGTTGGTTTATTTACGCCGTGCTGTACTAGTCTGAATTTAAATGTAGTTAAAGTTACCAAAAGTATGAAAACAAATATAGTACCTGAGTCTCAATTCATCCAAAAAGTCACTAAAATTATGGCAAAATCATGGAAACAGCCAGTTATTATTTGCAGTGCGATCGCCACAGTTTTAGTAGTGGGAATGCAGAAACTTGAAGTATTACAGACAATGGAGTTAAAGGTCTATGACCAGATGATGCAAATGCGTAGTGATCCAGGTCCTGATCCCCGCTTATTAATTGTCGCTATTACTGAACAAGATTTGCAAAAATGGAATTGGCCTTTATCTGGTGAAGTTTTAGATAGACTTTTGGGAAAATTGGAAGAATACGAACCTCGTGGTATTGGTTTAGATATTTTCCGTGATTTACCCGTACAACCTGGTCACGAAAAACTACTACAACGCTTACAACTAAGTGATATTATTATTCCCGTCTGTAAACACGCTGATGCTCAAAGTCCTGGTGTTTCACCTCCACAGGGAGTAGAACCCACAAGAGTCGGATTTAGTGATATCATCGAAGATACAGATGGTTTCATTCGGCGTAATCTGATCTCAGTTCAGGTAGACAAGTCTGAGAGTTGCCAAAGTCCCTATTCTTTTAGTTGGCAGTTAGCCCTCAAATACTTAGTAGTTGGAGGTATTCGACCCCAATTAACTGCGAACCAAGAATTGCAATTACGTGATGTTGTATTTAAAACTCTGGAAAGTAACTCTGGGGGTTATCAAAACGCAGATACCCAAGGCTACCAAATTTTACTCAATTACCGTTCCCCTCGTCAGATTGCTCAACAAGTTACTATTACACAGGTGCTTACGGGTAAAATAGAGCCAGATTTAGTTAAAGATCGCATCGTCTTAATTGGTTCTACTGCACCGAGCTTAAAAGATTTTTTTAATACGCCATTTAATAGCGGTACGGCTAATGATGCTGGTAGGATGACAGGAATAGAAATTCATGGGCAAATTATCAGTCAGATTCTCAGTGCAGTTTTAAATAACCAGCGTTTGTTTTGGTTTTTGCCTGCTTGGGGTGAAGTCCTTTGGATAGCTGCATGGTCTGTGATTGGGGGAGTTTTAGCAAGGCGTATTCGATATCCGTTAGTTTTAGGACTAGCAGAAGGAACATCTTTGGCAGTTTTATTTGGTACTAACTTTGTTATTTTTACTCAAGCAGGATGGTTGCCAGTAGTTGCTCCTGCTTTGGGTTTATTAGTTGCTACGGGTAGTGTCCTGGCCTACAGCTTGTATCAAGTCAAACAAGAGCAAGAAATAATCTTGCAGCGTATCCAAGAACAAGCAGATTTAATTGCTCAGTTGCAAGTCTATATGCTAGAAACTTCTAGTATGTCAAAAACCCAATGGATGGACGCAAATAACTCGGAGACTCAGATATCACACCAATCCGAGACTCAAATTATAGCAGAAACCCAATGGATGGACGCAAATAACTCGGAGACTCAGATATCACAGCAATCCGAGACTCAAATTATACCGCCAGATCAGGTGGCGACACCTGAGCATCGTCCTTTGGGACAAAAACTAGCTGTGAATACAACACTTAACCAATGTTATAAAATTACCAAGAGCTTAAGTAGTGGTGGATTTGGGAACACTTACTTGGCTCAAGATATTCAAAGAGTGGAAGATGCTCTATGTGTTGTTAAACAGTTGCGCCCTGCTAGTCAAGATCCACAATACCTTAATATTGTCAAACGGTTATTTAATAATGAGGCGTATATTTTAGAAAAGTTAGGCAAAAACCCCCAATTACCAGAATTTATTGCATCTTTTGAAGAAAATCGGGATTTTTATTTGGTGCAGGAATTTATTGATGGTCATCCCTTGACTCAGGAGTTGACTCCAGGAGTATCTTGTTCACGCGTTCAGGCGATAAATATACTCAAGGAAGTTTTACAAGTACTCATTTTTATCCATAACTATGGTGTTATTCACCGTGATGTCAAGCCTGATAACTTGATTAGACGCAAAAAAGATGCACGCATTGTTTTAATTGATTTTGGTGCTGTCAAACAAATTCAAACCCAAAATCAGCAAATGGAAAGTCATACAGTTGCTATAGGTACTGCTGGTTATACCCCTGGTGAGCAAATGAGTGGTATGCCAAGACTCAACAGTGATATTTATGCTTTGGGGATAATTGCTATACAAGCTTTGACTGGGCTATCTCCAAAAGTTTACCGTAGGGATGTTAAGACGGGTTTGATCACCATTCCTACAGTATCTGGATCAGGTGAACCAGTGTATCAGGATTGGTGGAAGGTGGCAGATACTACCCAAAAGTTGACACAAATACTGAACAAAATGGTACATCTTGACTTCACTCAAAGATATCAGTCAGCAGTTAGTGTGCTTAATGATATCAATAGGAATGTGCGATGAGAGTTTGCTGCTTATCAGTATGAAATTCCAGTTTTGTTTTTATCGAACCACAGAGACACAGAGAACGCAGAGGAGTTACAACCTATACCCCGTCCTTCTCCTCGCGCAAATGTTCGGCAGTTGGAACAATTGCTTTTAAAATATATTCCCAATACAGAAAATAATCATGCAGAATAGGCGCAAGGTTAGCTTGTGGCGAGGTGCGATATATGAATTTACGGGAATTATTGGCGGTTGTTAATGGTTTAGAATGTCCTCAGTCCGCTGATGTGGAAGTTCAGGGGATCAAAACTAACTCCCATGCTTGCGGTGTGGGAGATTTGTTTATCGGAATGCCAGGAACTAGAGTAGATGGGGGTGAGTTTTGGGAGAGTGCTTTAGCTGCTGGTGCTGTTGCTGCTATTATCTCTCCAGATGCGATCGCCAAATATCCACCTAAACAATCGGAAATGGTGATCAGTGCCAGTAACATGAATAAGGTCTGCGCGGAAATTTCCGCGGCTTTTTATGGTTATCCTGGACGAAGGCTCAAAATGGTGGGCGTTACCGGCACGAACGGTAAAACCACAACTACCCACCTGATTGAATATTTTCTCACAAAAGCTCATTTGGCGACGGCTTTGTTAGGAACTCTTTACACTCGTTGGCCTGGTTTTTCCCAAACTGCTGTTAATACTACTCCTTTTGCGGTAGACTTACAGCAGCGTTTAGCTCAAGCTGTTGATGCTGGATGTGAGTTTGGGGTAATGGAGGTTAGTTCTCACGGTTTATCTCAAGATCGGGTGTTGGGTTGTCCTTTTGAAGTCGCTGTATTTACCAATCTCACCCAAGATCATCTTGACTATCACAAGGATATGGAAGATTATTTTGGGGCGAAGGCTTTGTTATTTAGTCCTGATTATCTCCAAGGTAGAGCAATTATTAATGCTGATGATGAATATGGTAAACGTTTAATTGCTGGCTTAGGAAAAGATCGGGTTTGGACTTACAGCGTTAATGATCATACTGCTGATTTGTGGATGAGTGGTTTAAATTATCAGCCAACAGGTGTGAGCGGAATTTTACATACTCCTAAAGGTGATGTCGCTTTTAGTTCTCCTTTGGTGGGACAATATAATTTAGAAAATGTTTTAGCGGCTGTGGGTGCGGTTTTACATCTAGGTTTAGATTTACAGGTAGTGGCAAAATCTATACCTGATTTCCCTGGAGTGCCAGGAAGAATGGAACGGGTGCAAATTAGCGATCATCAAGATATTAGCGTAATTGTGGATTATGCCCACACTCCTGATAGTTTAGAGAATTTACTGAAAGCTGCTCGTCCATTTATACCGGGTAGAATGATTTGTGTGTTTGGTTGTGGAGGAGATAGAGACAGGACGAAACGCCCGAAAATGGGGAAAATTGCCGCAGAATTAGCGGATATTGCGGTGGTAACGTCAGATAATCCCCGCACAGAAAACCCTGATAAGATTTTAGAGGATATTTTGGCTGGTATTCCTGATGTTGTGCAAGCGGTGGTAATTGGCGATCGCGCTACTGCCATCCGTACTGCTATTTTGGAAGCTCAACCCGGTGATGGTGTATTATTGGCAGGTAAAGGCCACGAAGATTATCAAATTTTGGGTACGGAAAAAATTCATTTTGATGATCGAGAACAAGCACGGGAAGCTTTACAGGAAAGAGGTGACAGGTGACAGATGACAGGTGACAGGTGACAGCAAAGAGACAGGGAAGCAGGGAGTAGGAAGCAGGGGAGGTATGGGAGGAAAGGGAAGTTCATAACCCAGTCCCCAGTCCCCAGTCACCAGTCACCAGTCACCAGTCCCCAGTCACCAGTCCCCAGTCCCCAGTCCCCAGTCCCCAGTCACCAATCACCCAAAATCAGCTAGATTAACTTGTAGGTTAAAATAGGGGCAAATATGCCAAGAACACAGAAAAACGATAACTTTGTTGACAAGTCTTTTACCGTTATGGCAGATATTATTCTCAAAATACTGCCAACTAACAAAAAAGCTAAGGAAGCTTTTGTTTATTACCGTGATGGTATGTCAGCCCAAGCTGAAGGCGAATATGCTGAAGCTTTAGAATATTATGAAGAAGCTTTATCTTTAGAAGAAGATTCTAACGACAAGAGTTTTATCCTTTATAATATGGGTTTAATTTATGCTAGTAATGGCGATCATGAAAAAGCTTTAGAATTTTATCATCAAGCGATTGAATTAAACCCCCGTCTACCCCAAGCTTTAAATAACATCGCTGTAATTTATCACTACAAAGGCGAAAAAGCTAAAGAAGAAGGAGATAATGACGCTGGTGAAGCGTTGTTTGATCAGGCTGCGGATTATTGGATTAGAGCGATTCGTTTAGCTCCCAATAACTATATTGAAGCACAAAACTGGTTAAAAACTACCGGGCGATCGCAAATTGACGTATTCTTTTAATTTGGTGATTGGTGACTGGGGACTGGGGACTGGGGACTGGGGACTGGGTAAAAACTAAATTCTTACTATATATTCCCAATTCCCAATTCCCAATTCCCAATTCCCAATTCCCAATTCCCAATT
>NZ_BJCE01000280.1:0-6359 GCF_005402885.1 Sphaerospermopsis reniformis | reverse complement strand
TGATTTAATCCGCAATTCTGATGATGAAGATACCAAGAGAAGGGCGGCTGATAGCTTAGAAGAAATAGGAAATGGCAATGAATATGCTATCCAGGCTTTGGTTGATTTAATCCGCAATTCTGATGATAAATATACCAAGATAAGCGCAGCTTATAGCTTAGGAGAAATAGGAAATGGCAATAAAGATGCTATCCAGGCTTTGGTTGATTTAATCCGCAATTCTGATGATGAAGATACCAAGAGAAGGGCGGCTGGAAGCTTAGATAAAATTACAGAAATTGAACAAATGACAATGGTAATTACCAATTTGCAGAAATATTTACCAAAAGATGTTTATGAAAGGTCTTATTATAGTTTTGACTATGGAATTTATCAACTTTTCTGGAACTTTGCCCAAAATCTGAGTTATCCTAAATTTTATGCAGCTTGGCAACAAAAAATGGAAAATTAAACAAATGGGAGTTCAACGAAAATAATCTGACCCCTCTCCAAACCTCTCCCCCACTGGGGGAGAGGCTTTAATTTCTCTTTTTCTATTAATAAAAATTATTCTTTTTCCAATACTGTTGGGTTAAGAGTTTTTGTAGGTTGGGTTAAGCGATAGCGCAACCCAACAAAAGCTTATAAATGTTGGGTTTCGTTCCTCAACCCAACCTACGTGAGTTTACTTAGGACTTGCTCTTTTTCTATTAATAACAGTTATTCTTGTTCACTCTCCTTGTAGGAGAGGGTGAGAGAGAGGTTTTTCCCATACTTGGAAAATTCAAAATTAACTATGGTGTAATCACAGATTTAGCCATTTCTACCAAATCTTTCTGCTTACCTGCTTTTATGCCAATAGTGTACTGTACTCCCTTTTGTCGCCAGGTTAAGGTAGAATCAGAACAATTAGCACCACATTTAGCATCTACAAAATAAGCAGTTGTACCTTTAGCTAAAGATACCGCTTTACCAGTTAGTCTAGGGGTTTTACTATTAATAGCTTCCGCACTAATCATACCAAGACGGCACGCTGTACCTCCAGTACAATCAGGGCTAAATCCTAATAAAATATCATACTTATTTTTGTCGGCTGTTTCGATAATTGCGTAAAGTGGGTTTTCTCCTTCTAAACCAGGAATATAGTTAGGTAATAAAATTGTAATTTTCGTATTTTTCTTTAATTTGGGCAAAATTGACTTAAAAACTGGATGGGGTTGAGCAGTTTTACTATTAACCTGCTGTTTTGCTATTACCTGCGGCTGATTTTTTACCGATGCTTGAGCAACATCATGAAAATAGCTGCTACTAACTAGGATAAATAAAGCTAACAAAGCACTACTTTTTTTAAAATTGAAAATCATATTCACACACCTGGGTCATTAACAAGAATATTACAAATATAACACGCAGAAACCAGGTTTCTTAACATGATTACAAATATTCTGACTCCTGACTCCTGACATTCTTTAAAAATTTAAAATATCTAAGGATTCTTCAATTTCTAAATCTAAAATCATTGCTTGAGTATCTTTATGTTCTTCTATTTTTCCATTTTGCCAATACAAATCCGCTGCTTTCTGGAAATCCTCAATTGCTCCCTGTTTATCTCCTATAATTAATCTGGCATTTCCTCGATGATAATAAGCATCTGTATAATTAGGTTTAATTTTGATCACTTTACTAAAATCATTGATTGCTAATTCATAGTTGCCTAAATCAAAATGAGCATTACCACGATCATAATAAATATCTTCATCATTAGCATTTATCTTAATTGCCTGATTATAATCTTCAATTGCTCCTTCATACTCCCCTAATTCATAACGAATATTACCTCGATGTTTATAATCAATAATATCATCATTATTGTCAAGAAAATCATCCTGTGATTCAATTTCTTTGATTATTTTTTTCTGTTCATAGAAAATCTGCGGATTTTGTGAATCTATATGATCATTATCTATAGCAGTGGGGAAATTTTCTAAATAAGATAATAAACCTCCACCGTATAATAATTGATGGATACCAAAGGAAATTTTACCAGTTTTTAATTTAATCATTGTTGTAGGTAAAAATCCTGCTAAAAATAAATGATATTCTGATTGTGCTTCATTAACTTCTTGTTTAATTAAAATACAAACAATAACTGTATTTTTTTCAACTTCTTCTGCACTTACCGACCATCTTACCTGCTCAATTGTACCATGACGAGATTTAACTTGTATACGAATTTCCGGATTTTTAGTTAGTGTAAAATCATGTCTTCCATCTCCTCCCATTCGTTTTTCATAATCAACTTCTGTAATTAAATCTGCTAAACGTTCTTTAACAACTTCTTCACCTAATTTACCTTTAAGATTACTAATAAAAACGTTACGAACTGGGGAAGTGCGTTTATATTTTTCTGCCATTAACCAACAAAAATTTCTTAATATTGTTAATCTTTCTCCTGAAATAATAGTTAATTCACTATGATTTCCTGGTGTTTCACAGTGCAGTAAACAACCAGAATTTAATCTTTTAATAAAATCAGATTGTAGCGATCGCAATAAAGTAATCCAATCCATTTATCATTGGTAATTGGTAATTGGTAATTGGTAATTGGTAATTGGTAATTGGTAATTGCGTTATTTATCTTTTTCCCAATCACCAGTCACCAGTCACCTACTTCCTAAAATGTTACCTGTTCACCAGGTTTAGCTGCAATAACTCGCGTAGCTAAATTGTTTTTTTCTAATAATCCCTGAAATTCTTCAACACTTCCCTTTGCTTGCAAAAAGTTGTTTAATACACCCTCAAATTGAACATCTCCACCAGCAGCAGTAGGAAGAATAATTCGCGGTTGTAACCATTTAGCAACTTCTAAAGCACTATTCATTCCTTTAATTATTGGTAGTCCCAAAGGTAAACTTAAATCAATAATTGGTGTAATTACCACATCTACTGGTGCAAACTGCTGGAGTTGGTTTGAATGATTTCCATGCGGTTCATAATACAATTTTCCACCACTTGCTAACTCTGTGATCAGATAACCATTTTCTAACAAAGTTGGTCCAATTTGAGAACCGGGAAAAGCTTTAATTTCTACTTGATTATTTAAAGTGAAAATCTCACCATGATCAAGAGTGGTTATATTTTTATAACCCAATTCTTTTACTACTTTAGTTGCATTGGGAGACGCGACAACTTGAATATTCTTGTCCAATTTTCTCAAAGTGGGGGGATGTGCATGATCCTCCAAACCTTGAGACAACAAAATCAAATCTATATTTTCTGGTATTTGTCGATCTTGCGTTCGAGAACCTTTAAATAACCAATCTAAATTATTAAAGGTTAATGAGTCCACCAACCAAGGATCTAAAAGTATCCGCTGTCCACCAATTTCCATTAACCAACTATTGCTGTCTAACCAAGTGAAATACATAACTTTGAAGGTAGTAAGAGTAGTGCTGATTTTTATTATTAATTATAATATTAATTATAATATTAATTATAATATTAATTATAATATTTGTTATAATATTTATTATAATATTTATGATAGTTTTACGAACTGATCACGCTGATTTTAAACACGAATACACAGCTTGTTAATTACGAATTATCAATTGTCAATTATCAATTGTCAATTGTCAATTATCCTTCGCTCCTAATATTTGTAATAGTTTTTCCACATTATCTATATCTCCTACTATACGCCGAATTGGATGAGGCCAAACCTTAACGAGTGTAGGAGTTGCCGAAACCTGATCAATTTCTGCTTGCTCTGGATGTGTTAAAACATCAATTACCTTGAGGGTGTAAGGATAACCAAGCGATCGCTCTAATAAATCGTGTAAATTTTCTAAAATGCGCTCAGTATTCATACTATGTCCAGCCACAAATAAACGCAATACATAACCTTGACCATTCAATTTTCCCTGTTGTGGATGTAAATGATTTTGCTGATATCGGGATGGTATATCTGCACGATCTAAACGCACAATTAAATCATGATCTTCCCAGAGTTGGGGAAAAGAAGAACGATAAGTAGCTAACACCATGCGATCGCACAAACCCTCTTGCCAAGGTGCTGTTTGCCACACTATATCCCCCGTCCCAAAAATTGCCCTTAGCACCGACTGATGACGCATCACCGCCGGATAAGCTTCCGCAAAAGTCTGTACTTGTTGTGTCCGTGGATTTAACCAATGATCAATAGTAGCTGTATAACAAGGTACTAAAAAATGCGGCGGCTCTGATAAATCCAGAATTTCCTGCAAAGCCCCACACAGATGTAAATGCCATCGACCTTGCTTACTAGGGTCAATACAGTAAATTAAATCTCCCCCTGGTGTAAAAAGAGCAATACCTTTAAACAACTGGGGTGGAGATAGTTTGTCTGTGGTTAGCTTGGTCATTATGCTTTTGGGGACTGGGGACTGGGGACTGGGGACTGGTGACTGGGGACTGGTGACTGGGTAATCAATTTTATGTTTCCCAATCAACTGTCAACTATCATCCGTTTCTGGATAGTTCGTTACTTGAATTTCTCCTCGGTTACGGAAACGGGGTATTTCACCTATCCCCAAGTGAACGTCAGAATATCCTTGATCAAAAGCTTCTTGCACAATTTGAGCTAGGGTCAGTCCCGCAGGTGGTTTAGAAGTTGCCGGAACTGTTGCCCTTGGTGCTGCCATTGGTGGTGGTGCATTGCCAGCTGGTGAACCTACTCTGGGATTCTGCAACATTTGTGTATTATTACGTTGTGTCATAGATGTTGCTACCGGTGGCGCTGGTGGTGCTGGTGGTTTGGGTGGTAGATTGCGAGATGGTAATTCTGTCATATATCTTCATCAATATAACCTGGTTTTACACAGGTTAACCTTCAGTATTAAAACATAAATATTTCTGTAATGCTACGCAATTTTTCTACCTTAAATTACAAATACTTAATTTTTCTACCCCCAGATGAGAAATTTGTCAGCTATGGAAGGCAGCAGGGAAGAGGATTTGCGGCAACTTTACCTTTAGTTACATAGGGTTTGCTGAATAAACCTAAAACCTTGATATATCAAAGGTTAGAGGCTGATAAACACAGAAATTAGTGCAAGGGTTTTGAAGGGTATACCGGAAAAAGTGTGCATTTTTTGGGATTTCAAGAGATGGCAAAGAAATTTTCAAATCTTCTCCTGACTCCTGACTCCTGACTCCTGACTCCTGACTCCTATGCCCTCACGGAAAGACTTTCTCAGCAACCCCTACATACTTCGGTTTTTTACGCCTTTCTACTTAGGACTTAGGCAAGATTGGACTAAAAACCTGATTCTTGCGTAGGGGTAATTCATGATTACCCCTGCTTTCGTTTTGTTTTGCATCAGTCCTGCATAACTTTTTCAGCCCAGTCTCTTGAATTATGAGAAGCAATCCTAATTTTGATAAGAAATGTTAAGTAAAGCAGGTCATTAATTTCGGAGATCATGATTGGACTATTCTCTCCACAAGGTTATATTCCTCAAGATATATGCTCAAGCAAGACTGACTACACAAAGGGGCATTTGAGGAGATATCCATAATTACAAAAAATAAACTGTAAAGTTTAGTAAAGAAATGCTCATCTTTTCCATAAGTTTCTATATACTGGATTTCACTGAATCAAAACAGTTAACTCGTCAACAGCGAGGCACAACTGAAATTCAAATTTAAACTTTGCTGTGTATTTGGGAGGAAAAGTCATGGTTTCGGCTCAAAGCTCTAATCAAGGGAAGACCTACTCCTTGTTAATGATTAAAAGCTTTTTAATCTGGACTTTCACATTGGCAGTATGTTTGTTGGTTGTCGGTTTTCCATTAGTTGTAGTAATGGCTACGGTCGGATGCCTGTTGTCGATAGTCCTACAATCTGTAATGCCTGTCAGTGCTGTGTTGCTGGTAGCAGGTGGTTTAATCATGTTCAATGTTTTGACAGTTTTGATCGTGGCTGGTGTACTAACTGCTAAAGGCATTCATCCCAAGGAAGTTAAATGGTTAAGCTGGCTACATGGTGAAGCAGAAAAAGTGCAAACCACGGTTTATGCTGCTTGTCCTTTAACTTGCGAACTCAAATAAATAACATTGCTAAATTCGACAAACAGTGCATCTGCCCGGTTAAGCCGGGTTTTTTCATGTTTGAGGGAACAGGTGATTGGTGACTGGGGACTGGTGACTGGGGACTGGTGACTGGGGACTGGTGACTGGGGACTGGTGACTGGGGACTGGTGACTGGAGACTGGGGACTGGTGACCTGGGACTGGAAAATGGTGTACGGGAACCTGTTATAGGAAAATCGTAAGCGCATGACGTTTACCTGTTATCATATGCGTACAACCCGTATCGCATATGTCTTTTTAGAATAAATAC
>NZ_BJCE01000279.1:0-6425 GCF_005402885.1 Sphaerospermopsis reniformis | reverse complement strand
CACAGTACAAATTAGTAGGCTCGAAATGGCAATTAGACGTAGTCCACTAGAGCATCCGCACCGTCATCAAACCATCAATGCTCTCACTCACACAACCACGACATACACGCCTATCAGCACGCTCTCACTCCACCACGCTCTTCACACAGAATGGAGACCACAGTAGCCAGTCCCCAGTCCCCAGTCACCAGTTCGGAAACCCGTACAGAAAAGATTGTTGCCATTTGTTGCTGTTTTTCGGTAGATTAGCACTCAGGAGTTGAGAGTGCTAACTCTGGAGAAAAAATTTATGGCAGCCGTATCTCTAAGCGTATCTACAGTTAAACCTTTAGGCGATCGCGTTTTTGTAAAAGTGACCGCCGCTGAAGAAAAGACCGCAGGTGGTCTATATTTGCCCGACACCGCTAAGGAAAAACCCCAAGTAGGTGAAGTGGTAGCCCTTGGACCAGGCAAGCGGAATGATGACGGTAGCCGTCAAGAATTGGAAATTAAAGTCGGTGATAAAGTGCTGTACTCCAAGTACGCTGGCACAGACGTGAAGCTCGGCACTGATGAATATGTACTACTTTCTGAGAAAGACATTCTAGCAGTAGTCAGCTAATTGAGTGATGAGGGGTCAAACAATTCAAAAGTCAAAAGTCAAAAGTCAAAATTTGAATTTTAGATTTTAGATTTTAGATTTTGGATTTTGGATTTTGGATTTTGGATTTTGGATTGATATAAAATCACACCCCACTTCAGAACTGAAAACAGAAAATTGACAACCAACAAATAACCAATTCCAGAATTACACACCAGAATTACACAGATTATGGCAAAGCGCATTATTTACAACGAAAACGCCCGTCGCGCCCTTGAGCGTGGTATTGATATTCTGGCTGAAGCTGTTGCTGTCACCCTTGGACCCAAAGGTCGTAACGTAGTTTTAGAGAAGAAATTTGGCGCTCCTCAAATCGTCAATGATGGTGTTACCATCGCTAAAGAAATTGAATTAGAAGACCATATTGAAAATACTGGCGTTTCTTTGATTCGCCAAGCTGCTTCTAAGACCAATGACGCTGCTGGTGATGGTACAACCACCGCTACCGTTTTGGCTCATGCAATTGTTAAAGAAGGTTTACGGAACGTAGCTGCTGGCGCTAACGCAATTCTGTTGAAGCGCGGTATTGATAAAGCTACTGCGTTTTTAGTAGAAAGAATTGCTGAACACGCTCGTCCTGTAGAAGATTCTAAGGCGATCGCTCAAGTTGGTGCTATCTCTGCTGGTAACGATGATGAAGTCGGCAGCATGATCGCCCAAGCTATGGATAAGGTGGGTAAAGAAGGTGTAATTTCCTTGGAAGAAGGAAAGTCCATGACCACCGAATTGGAAATTACCGAAGGTATGCGTTTTGATAAGGGTTATATTTCCCCTTACTTCGCTACCGATGCAGAACGGATGGAAGCGATTTTTGATGATCCTTACATCCTGCTCACCGATAAGAAAATTGCTTTGGTACAAGATTTAGTACCTGTACTTGAGCAAGTTGCACGTCAAGGTAAGCCCCTGGTTATTATCGCTGAAGATATTGAAAAAGAAGCTTTAGCTACTTTGGTTGTTAACCGTTTACGTGGTGTGCTGAACGTAGCTGCTGTAAAAGCTCCTGGTTTTGGCGATCGCCGGAAAGCGATGTTAGAAGATATCGCAGTTCTCACTGGTGGTCAAGTCATCACTGAAGATGCTGGTCTGAAGTTAGAAAGCACCAAGCTAGATGGCTTAGGTAAAGCTCGCCGCATCACCATCACCAAAGACAGCACCACCATTGTGGCTGAAGGTAACGAAGCTGGTGTTAAAGCTCGTTGCGAACAAATCCGTCGTCAGATGGATGAAACCGAATCTTCCTACGACAAGGAAAAACTGCAAGAGCGTTTGGCTAAATTATCCGGTGGTGTAGCTGTTGTGAAAGTTGGTGCAGCTACCGAAACCGAAATGAAAGACAAGAAGCTGCGTTTGGAAGATGCTATCAACGCAACCAAAGCTGCTGTAGAAGAAGGTATTGTTCCCGGTGGTGGTACAACCTTAGCTCACCTCGCTCCTCAGTTGGAAACTTGGGCTAACAGCAACCTCAAAAATGAAGAGTTGACTGGTGCTTTAATCGTCGTTCGTGCTTTACCTGCTCCTCTGAAAAGAATTGCAGAAAACGCTGGTCAAAACGGTGCTGTAATAGCTGAAAGAGTGAAAGAAAAAGATTTCAACATTGGTTTCAACGCTTCTACCAACGAATTTGTTGATATGTTGGAGGCTGGTATTGTTGATCCCGCTAAGGTAACTCGTTCTGCTTTGCAAAACGCTGCTTCTATCGCTGGTATGGTGTTAACAACTGAATGTATCATTGTTGACAAACCAGAACCTAAAGATGCTGCTCCTGCTGCTGGTGCTGGTATGGGTGGCGGAGATTTCGATTACTAAGGTCTTTTGTTAACAAATTAAATGATGGCCGCTTCTGTTGGGGGGCGGCTATTTTTTTATGTCACGCAGAGGCGCAGAGGACGCAGAGAAGAGAAATTAAAAATACGTGTGGTATGAATAAATGAAAACTGCTGTAATATAATTATTAAGCTGTTGTGCATTTAATTTGTATAAGTGGAACAGGCATCTTG
Organism: Sphaerospermopsis reniformis; assembly: GCF_005402885.1. Classification (NCBI taxonomy): domain Bacteria; kingdom Bacillati; phylum Cyanobacteriota; class Cyanophyceae; order Nostocales; family Aphanizomenonaceae; genus Sphaerospermopsis; species Sphaerospermopsis reniformis. Next base: position 3,785 of record NZ_BJCE01000279.1, on the reverse strand, counting down.
CCTGTTAAACAAGAGTTCAGAATATTAGGATTATACAATTTAGCTGTGTAACAGCTTAGTAACTTAGTAAAATCCTACTATGAGTACCCAAGTTGAATCTTCTGATCCCAAAGAGCTAATTTCTATAGAAGTTACTAAAGAAGATAAAGAAAAGCTGGAAAAAATAGCACTGCTGAGAGGTATTAGTATTAATGAATATTTATTAAATATTGCTCTCCATGAATCTCAAAAAATTGAGAACATTTTCATCACTGAAGAAGTTAATCTTTCTGCACAAGATTGGCAAATAGTTGTTTCAGCTATAGACAATTCACCAGAAATTAATCCTAAATTAAAACAAGCTATTGAACGTTATCAAGAAAACCAAAAGTAATTTCAAATATCAATAAATTTCAAGCATTTAAAATATGTTATTCACTATTTGTTCTATCAATGAAAAGAATTTGATTAGAAATAACTTTATCAGGAAGTGAGGCAATAATTATTGCCCCAGAGTATTGGAGTATTGTTCACGCAATAAAAGATCAACGGTTATTTAACGCTCACAATAAGCTCCTAAGCCTAAGTCTACATAAATAGTAACAATAATTGCTAGTTCTGCTGATAACATATCAGATAAGTGTGACTGTGCGAAGTAATTGGAAATGAGTCCTAAAGTTTGTGGCAAAGCCATTCGTATAAACTTATTTTCACAAATCCATTCTTGACATTGCTGATCAACTAAATTTAAAACTATATTTGGATCTTCACCAAAACGATTAGCTAATTCTATAATTGCTGCTTTTAAGTCGCCTCCACAGGATTCAAGAACTTTTAGAGCATCCAAAGCTTTGGGATTATTAGAAAATTGATTACGAAACTTTCTAATATCTGCAACTGCTACTGTAGTCATAGTTTGATTGTTGTAAATAAACTTAATAAAAAATTAACAAGTTATTTCTCTTACAAACAACAGTAATTATTCTCAACTATATAAATTAAGTTATACTTTTATTAAATAAAATTACTTAATCTACTTAACCACTAATAACAATAATAGAGTCATTACCTCAAGAATCGGCTATTTTTTGGAAATCGAACCACAGAGACACAGAGGAGGCAGAGGGAGGATTTTGTTTAAAATAGCCAAGAGTTTTACCATTGGCTAATATTACAAGAGTATACTTATGATGTTTTTTGCTGTTGTTGTTGACGGTTAGCTAGTGCTTCCCCTAGTAAAATCGCGGCCATTTGGCTTTTGGTTCTTTGTTCTTGTTGGGCAATTTCTTCTAATGCTGCACAAGCATCTGGATCAATCTTAAACCTAAAACTCGGTTCTTCTTCCTTTGATAAGGCATACTAGGCTTTAAGTTCAATCCCAAATATAATTTTATCATTATTGATTGCATCAACTAAAAGTACATCTGGGAATGTTTGAGATTGACGTTTAAAAGCAAAGCTGAGATATTTGTTTTCCGGGTCCCAAATATTCCTCATTTTATTTAGTCCTTCTACTAGGCTAGATTCAATCGCACTAGAAAATAAAGAACCTACGGCATATACATCAGTAGCATTTATACCTTTTACTACTATTTGAGATTGGAAAAAGTTGGGTAAAGTCCTAATTAATTCATTAATTTTTGTCCATAATTCAAAATATTCCCAAGTGTTATCAGGTGGTTGTTGACTTGGGGGATTTGTATTATTCATAATAATTACTGACCTTGACTAGAGATAATTTTTTCTAACTGGCTAATAAATTCCTCAAAGGGAATTTCTAATGCTAAACAAAATGCCCTTAGTTCTATTACATCTATACGTCTATCTCCTCTTTCACATTTACTAATAAATGATTGAGTTTGATTTAATCGCTCTGCTAACTGCTCTTGACTTAATCCAGCTTGTTTTCTACAGTCACGTAGATAACGTAAAAACAAGTGATACTCTTGGGTAAATATTGTTTTTGTCATTTAACTCACCTAAAAGTGAGTATATAGTCTATTTTAGAATAGTCCAAAATAGAATATTCTGAGATAGAATAGGGACAATGGATGGAAAAAACAAATTTCAGTATGATGGATTATCTGAATGTGGTGGAATTTCTATGTCGATACCTACAACTGTAATCGACGGTGTACATATTGAGATGGCCGATGCTCTCTCTCGCTATGTCAGTTGGCTTTCCCCAACAGTGATAGTATCTGATGGAGCTTATGGACTAGGCTTATTTCCAGGCGATCCTATTAATACAAATGATTTACAAGCTTGGTACGCACCTCATATTGAAGCTTGGTCAAAATACGCACTTCCAGAAACAACTTTATGGTTTTGGTGCAGTGAAATTGGTTGGGCTACTGTTCATCCACTACTAGAGAAACACGGTTGGTTGTATCGTTCCTTCCATGTCTGGGATAAGGGGATCGGACATATTGCCGGCAATGTTAATAGTAAAACTATCAGACGTTTTCCTGTGGTGACAGAGGCTTGTGTTCAATACGTCCGTCATGTAAAACTATCTACAATTGATGGCAAATATTTAACTTTACAAGAGTGGCTACGTTATGAGTGGGAACGCTCTGGACTACCACTTAATAAAACTAATGAAGCTTGTGGAGTGAAGAACGCAGCAACAAGAAAGTATTTCACAAAATGTCATCTTTGGTATTTTCCACCTCCAGATAAAATGGAACAAATTGTGGCTTATGCTAATAAGTATGGAAAACCCACAAATAGACCGTACTTTTCTATAGATGGAAAAACTCCTGTTACAGCACAACAATGGTCAAAAATGCGATCAACTTGGAATCATATTCATGCAGTTACTAATGTTTGGTCAGAACCTCAAGTTAGTGGTGATGAAAGAATAAAATTAGATGGTAAAACTCTTCATAGCAATCAAAAACCTCTCAGTTTGATTGAAAATATTATTACTGCATCTAGCAATGAAAATGATGTAGTGTGGGAACCATTTGGTGGTCTTTGCCCTAGTGCTATTATTTCTTTAAAAAATAAGCGTCGTTGTTATAGTGCGGAAATAAATAATGAATATTATCATGCTGCAAAATCTCGTCTTCAGAGTTTTGTAACCAGTAATTATTTATTCAACACAGTCGAGCATAGCATTAATTTAGAAACCTCTTTGATACAATCTAGAATTATAAATAATGAAGTATTACAACCTCAGCAATTATCCTTATTTTTATAATTCAATATTTTAATAAATGTAATTAATCAGAAAAATATTATAATTGAATATAAATAATCACCACATTTAAGCGGATACTACAAAACAGTTTATCTATGCTATAATAATAATCTAGCCTATCCAACAACCATATACTTTTCAGGAGCATAACCCATGACTCAAAGTATTAACCAACAATCCAATTATCAAAAATTAACTGCAATTGTTAACAACTTGATTGACAATAATCCTCTTTATCTAGAAAATCTTAATAGACAGGAAATGATTGACAACATCAATCATAACTTCGATCCCGCATTTGTCCCTGATGTAAATAGCATTTCCGAAGAATCATTAACTAAACGAATTAAAAGTATTTTATCTTTACATTTAGTCTCGGGAATGCTAAATGATTTTACTCCAGAACAAATGCAAATTTTTGATGAATCTGTAAAGCGTGGTAGTTAAATGGGTTATTTATTAGATAAGCTGTTTTGCAGCTAAATCGAATAAACAGCATTACCTTTATTTTTAACTTTGCGCTCCCATTTAATAATAAGACCTCCTTCGTTTAGCAATTTATTTAATAATTCTTCTAACTGTTCTACTGATTCAAATAATC
>NZ_BJCE01000278.1:0-6462 GCF_005402885.1 Sphaerospermopsis reniformis | reverse complement strand
ATTCTCAATTATTTAACGAGTTTCGGTATTTTCGGCCATCGCCCTCGACAGTGTATTGAGTTCCTGCTAAATCTAGTTAAAATCCCTAAGAACCGATATTATAGTTTTAAAAACGTCTTAAAAAGTTTTCTCACGCAGAGACGCAGAGACGCGGTGAGACAATAGGTGAAGTTTCTCGCATAGATGTTATCGATGGGGTAAGATCGATTTATTCAGCTTAAGGAGTGGAAAGGATGTTGTTGGAATTAAAGCGCATTCATGTACCACCAGGACAAAGGGTTTTATTAGAAAATGTCACTTGGACAGAATTGGAAGCAATTTTAGAGGAGTTGGGAGAACATCGTGCTGCTAGAATTGCTTATGATCAGGGAATATTAGAAATTATGACTCCTTTACCAGAACATGAATTTGATCAGGAAATTATTAGTGATTTAATTAAAGCATTATTAGAAGAATTGGATATTGAATTTCTCAGTCTTGGTTCTACGACTTTTAAAAATCAATTTATGCAAAAGGGGATAGAACCTGATCAATGTTTTTATATTCAAAATGAGGCTTTAGTTAGGGGGAAGAAAAGGTTAGATTTAACAGTTGATCCTCCTCCCGATTTAGCTTTAGAAATTGATGTTACTTCTCGCACTCATCCGAATATATATCAAGCTTTAAAAGTTCCTGAGTTGTGGAGGTTTGAAAATGGGAAGTTGCAAATTAATATTTTAGTAGATGGTAATTATGTGGTGTCTCAGTCAAGTTTGAATTTTCCCGGTTTACCTTTGATTGATGTGATTCCTCGATATTTGGAAAGTAGTGGAATTAATGGGAGGAATGCAACTATTAAGAGGTTTAGGAATTGGGTGAGAGAGAAGTTATAATTTCAGAATATTGTTTTATTTCACATTATAATATGAATCAACAATTAGTTAATTCTCTGGTACAAGTAATTGAGGCACTTTCCCCAGAAGAAAGAACACTTTTAGAAAGTCGTCTCCAATCTCATGCTATTGAAAAAACTCCGGGAATTTGTGGTGGCCATGCGCGGATTCGTAATACTCGTATTCCTGTATGGGTGTTGGTGTCGTTGAGACAACAGGGAGCAGATGATGTAGAATTGCTGCAAAATTATCCAAGTTTGACATCGGAAGATTTAACAGCAGCTTGGGATTATTATGAACAATATTCTTCAGAAATTGATCTGATCATCACTGCTCAAAATGAGGATAACTGATGGTAAGATTATATGCTGATGAAAACTTTCCTCTGGAAATTGTGAGACAATTACGTCAATAAGCTGTTGTGCATTTAATTTGTATAAGTGGAACAGGCATCTTGCCTGTTAAACAAGAGTTCAGAATATTAGGATTATACAATTTAGCCGTGTAACAGCTTATCAATATGATGTGCTGACTTCCTATGAAGCAGGAAAAGCTAATCAAAGTATCCCAGATGATGAAGTTTTGGCATTTGCGACTCAAGAGAAACGAGTTTTACTTACACTCAACCGAGATGATTTTATTGCACTTCATCAAAGTGGAATTTCTCACGCTGGTATTATCATCTGTAAAGATGATCGAGATTATGTAGGACAAGCTAAAATACTTCAGAGTTGGTTGAGTGAAAATTCTGATTTTACTAATCGGCTAATTAGAATTAAGAGAAATAATCAACCCAAGTCTAGCATACAGATTTTTATTTACCAAGAATATACAAGATAGAGGTTTTTACAATTTCTTACATCTGTCATGTAGTAGATTCTCCAACATTATGCCAAAATAGACCTAAAATCATTTTATTTATCAGCTATGTTTTGGCAGGTTGGAGACAGCTTACAGAGTGAGAAGTATATATTATTATACTCTATATTATTAGACTCCCAAAAAATAAATAGGAGTAAGCGGTAATCTTTTCTTATCCTCATCTGGCAACTTTTCATAAAACTGCTGCCATAAACTAATAAATCTATCAAAATCTATTAGTTCAATATGTGTATGGGAACTACGAGTTTCATTTTTTGCATCACCTGTAAAACCACCAGTAGAAACAAAAATTCCCACATCTCCATCTTTTTGTAATACTCCTCTCAACTGTCTAATTTCATCTACAGTAGCAGGTGATTCTCGATGTTTAATTTGTACTTTAATTCTCGGTGATACTGTTCCTAATGGATCTTGATAAGCAATAACATCTAAACCTCCATCTTTTCCTTTTGGTGCAATAAAAGGAGTATAATAACCCATACCTCTTAACAAAGCTGCTACTAAATCTTGAAATTCATAAGGATTCAAATTTCTTACAAATTTCTTTAATCCTTCTACGGCAATTTCTTCATATTCACTAATAGTTAACTCACTGACTTTATCAACTTCATTATCTGTTTCTGCTTCTTGGTTTATTTCTGGATTATGGGCTAAAATTGTACTGTTTTCTTGTTCTGCTTTCCATTCTTTGAATGCTTGAGTGGCAACTTTTAAAAGTTGTGATTCACCTAATTCTAATGCTTTTTCACCTTCTGGTGTTAAATACCAAATACCTTTGTTTTTTAATAAAAATCCTGCTTTAAGACAATCTATACTATAAAAATTTAAAACACTTTTCCAACGAATATTACCAGATTTTTCATATCTAGCTTTTGCCCATTCATCTAATAATACTCTTTTTTCTACTTCCTCAATGACTTGTTTACCTTGTAATTGTCCATCATTTTCTTTGAGAATTTGTAATGCTGCAAAAACTACCTTTTCTGCTAATTGCCATGATTTAGAAATATTGTTTTTAGCCATTTTAATGTTTTTGTTGTTATATTATATTACTGACGTGAACCAAACAAAATTACCATTGTCCCTAAAAGAGAAATTCCCACCCCTGCAAAATCCCATCTATTAGGTTTTACACCTTCAACTAACCACAACCACACTAAACAGGGTAGACGCTAAGAAACAAAGGCGCAAAGAAAGAAGTTTTATTTTATTAAAGAACTTCCAAATCTGCAACAATCCCAAAATGATCCGAAGGATAAAGATAACGATTATTCACTGCTGGTTGATTCAGAATAACTCGACATTCTCGCACCTGTAAACGCTGATTAATAAAAATATAATCTAAAGTCCCCTTCCAAGGTTTCCAACTTCTATCAAAAATCAAACGTCTCCAAAAATATTTTAATCTCTTCATCCAACTCAGTTTGTCTTGACCTAAAAGTGTGGGACAAGTATATTCTGGCTCACTTCCATGATATACTTCATAAGCTGACCGATATTTTTTTTTAATTAATTTAATTCCCGAAGTATCAGGAGTACCATTAAAATCTCCCACAGAGATAACAGCTACTTCCTCACCAAACTCCGCTAACCAATCTAACATTAATTTTATTTGTTGATTGCGTTTTTTATGTGAACCGGGATGCCAATAATAATGACCATTGCAAATAACAACTGATGTGTTATCATTTAACTGAACCTGTGCATATTGAGCAATTCTTCCCTGATGTTCTAAATTCAATGCTGCGGTTTTTGTAATCGGAAAACGACTGAGAATAGCTAAACCAAAGGGTAAATCACTATTATTGACATCTTGAGGAACAGCTTTATAAATATAAGGAATATTTAATTGTTCTGCAATCCAAACAGCGGTATCTTCTGCTAAACTTACCTCTTGTAAAGCAATGATATCAGGATTTTCAGATTTTAAACCCTCAACCAATAAATCTCGTCTTTGTGTCCAAAAATTCAGTTTAAACAAAATATTAATTGTGATGATTTTCATTTTTTTAAAAACTATTTTGGTTTTTAAATTTAAATTACAATGTTTGAATATGTCAAATAACCCATATTGATTATATTTTACAAAAATTCAATATATCCCAACATCTCTTCAGGTGTCATAACTTCATAAATCAAAACTAAAGCTTCAATAATTTCACCAATTGAACGAGTTTCTTTCTTGCAGTAAGTAATCCCTGGATGATCAAACCTACTACTAGCAATAATCAAAAAATCTGCATCTTGGGTAAACAGAACTCGCTGTGTTTCTTGAATAAACTTGAACTGTGCTTGATCTGATTGAGTGCGTAATCCCACATTGTTAGTAGTTGTCACATCAATTCCATAACGACGCAACCCAAGAGCGATCGCAGGATCAACATTTTCATCTAAATGAAAGCGAATTTTTTCACTCATTTCTCAACTGTTTCAGTTTCTCTTGAAGACGTGAAGGATGATTTTGTTTAAATACCTCAACTAATTCATCCTCTTGTACTTTACGTTCATTAATTTCATCTCGATGATCAAAATAATAAGCCATTGCTGCATAAACAGATGCCAGGGATAGATCATATTTACCAGCTATCTCTACCAATGAATACCCCAGCTTTAAATGCAGCACTGCTACATCTTCTACCGCTATACGAGTACCAGCAATACGGGGTTTTCCACTCCGCACATCAGCAGCAATTTCTATATATTCCTGGCTGACTAACTGCATAAATTTATCTTCCACCTCCGTCCTATATCTTAATAATATACCGCAGTTCTAGTTCTCACAAATTTCCTATTTAACAGGACTTACGCAAAAGAGAACGAAAGTAGGGGTAATTCATGAATTACCCCTACGCAAGAATAAGGTTTTCAGTCAAATCTTCCGTAAGTCCTATTTAACTTCAAAATACTGTACATTTCCGCTAGTTTTCGTTACGGAGAATTACGAGTAAGAGAATTAGAAATTATTACAGGTAGACCAGAAGTGATAATTGCCCTTGATACTGCCGCCAAATGGCAAGAAGAGCAATTTTAACAAGCTGTCATTGCCGCTGCATCCTTGTATTTTTACGCACAAAGACAAAAACTGCAAGTACAACTTTGGACAGCAGCCACAGGAGTAGTCAAAGGTGATACCATCATTCTCGAAACCTTAGCAGCAACCAACCCCCTAGAAGAAGCAAATACACCACCAGAAAACCATCCTTTAATTTGGCTGACTCAAAACCCCCTCAGATTACCCCGGTATCATTTTGCAAAGTGAACAAGAACTACAACTGCAACTGCAAAAACCATTAAGTTATTAAGGAGGCAGGAGTCAGGAGTCGTAGGGGCGAAGCCTGCCTGTCGGCAGACAGGCATTCGGAAAATAGCCTGTGATAAAAATTGATAATTTATCGTCCGAATGCTTCGCCCTTACAGGAAAATAACCTGGGACAAAAATTGATAATTGGTCGTCCGAATGCTGATGCTTCCAGCACGCTTCGCAAACGCCCGTACAGGAGTCAGGAAGTAGGGGAAGTAAATAACCCCATTACCAATCACCAATCACCAATTACCAATCACCAGTCCCCTGTTCCCTACATCCAGCCTGTTGTACAATGCAAGGAAATATTTAAATTATCAAAGCCGATCCAATGATAAATTCAGAACCTAGCACAAAAGCCAGTGATAAAAGCTTAGAGGCAATGCGTCATTTTTCCGAACAATACGCCAAACGCACTGGAACTTTCTTTTGTTCTGAATCTTCCGTGACAGCAGTTGTTATCGAAGGTTTAGCCAAACATAAAGACGATCTCGGTGCGCCTTTGTGTCCTTGTCGTCACTATGAAGATAAAGAAGCGGAAGTTAACGCAGCTTATTGGAACTGTCCCTGCGTACCCATGCGAGAACGCAAAGAATGTCACTGTATGCTGTTCCTGACTCCAGAAAATGATTTTGCTGGTGAAAAACAAGAAATCTCTATGGAAGCCATCAAAGAAGTGCGGGATAGTATGGGTTAATAGTAGATGAGTGAAAACCTGCCCCAAGAGTTTTGGCAAGGAGTAGAACAGTTCAACTCTGGACAGTTCTACGCTTGTCATGACACCCTAGAAGCTCTGTGGATTGAAGCAACAGAGCCAGATAAAACTTTGTATCAAGGTATTTTGCAAATTGCTGTAGCCTTATATCACCTGGGTAATGGCAACATAAGAGGAGCAATGATCTTATTAGGAGAAGGTTCTAATCGTCTCCGTCGTTACCCAGACTATTATTGCGGTATCAATGTGGAAAAATTATTACTTGAGAGTGTGGAGTTTTTAAAGGCACTTCAACAAGTTGATATAGAAAAAATCGCTGGTGGTGATGTGGGTGAAAATATAGCCTTGCCTTTACCCCAAATTTCTATGATCAAAGAATAGCAGTTTTCAGGAGTGAGTAGGGGTTTAGCAATGCTAAACCCGTACAAGAGTCAGAATATTTGGTGGTATCAGCAAGGTGAAAACCTACCAATAAAGAAACCTTTGGATGCAGGAAACCGTCAAACCTCCAAATTAGAATATCAAGCAACTGCCAAAATGGTAGTTCACAAACAGATAATAAAACTTGTGATCAAACTTGTGATCAAACTTGGAAACAAACACGTTTGTAAATCTGCCACTAGTCCCCAGTCCCCAGTCACCAGTCCCCAGTCACCAGTCCCCAGTCCCCAGTCCCCAGTCACCTGCTATAA
>NZ_BJCE01000277.1:0-6482 GCF_005402885.1 Sphaerospermopsis reniformis | reverse complement strand
TTATTTAACAGTGGTGAATGGTTAATGTTACTGGCAGCTTTATCAATGGCTGTAGGTACGGTATTAATTCGCTTTGTCTGTAGATATGCTGATCCGGTAACAGCCACGGGATGGCATATAATTTTGGGGGGGTTGCCTCTGTGGGGAATTTCTGCGGTTGTAGAAAACCAACAGTGGCAAAATCTGGTATTGTCCGATTGGTTAAATTTGGGTTATGCAACTATCTTTGGTAGTGCGATCGCCTATGGTTTATTCTTTTATTTTGCATCAAGTGGAAATCTAACGAGTTTAAGTTCTCTTACCTTTCTCACACCAGTTTTTGCTTTAATATTTGGTCATCTTTTTCTTGCAGAAGTTCTCACCCCCATTCAATGGCTAGGAGTTATGCTGACTTTAATCAGTATTTATTTAATTAACCAACGGGAAAATTTAGCAGGACAAAATCAAAAAGCTACCATCAATGAAAACACTAATCAACAAAAACCAGTTTTAGAAGCATCTGTAACTAAGAAACTTTAAAAAATTACCCTAATATACTCCTTGGGAGATCAGGAAAATGAGGTATGGGTTTCATGCATTTTAACGTGATTTTTTGATGATTTTTGAGCGATAGCGAAGCGCTGCTGCAAGCAGTTCGCTATTGATCGGAAGTTAATCGCCAAAAGCCTGAAACAACGGATTTTCGTTCATGCACATCATGGTAAATTTGTACAGTGCGTAAGTCCCATTATCAATTATCAATTATCAATTACCAAACCATAGATAATCAACTCTATGGTAAAAACCGATCTAAAGCTGCTTTGAGTTGTTCAATTTCTACATCAATATTGCCATTTTCTGAAGCTCTAGCAATACATTCCGTTAAATGCTCATCTAAAACAATCCGCGCTACTTTATCTAATGCACCCCTCACAGCCGCAATTTGTAATAATACATCGGGACAAGGGCTGTTTTGCTGCACCATTGTTTTAATACCGCGAATGTGTCCTTCTATTCGTGATAGTCGGTTAACAATTCGCCGTAAAGATTCTTCACTATGAACATGAGGATGAACCGAGTTGACTGTTTCTGAATTATGATTTGTATGCTCGTGGTTGTGGTGGTGTGTGTGTTCTGCTTGCTGTGATGAAGGCAAGGATGTTTCAGCTAATCGGTTTGATGCTGTCATGAGTCCTGTGGGGTTTGGTATTAATTAGATCCTAGCCTAGAGTGATTTGAGATTGGCGGAAAAACCGTACTGAGTCAGGGTAAATGTCCATAATAGCTTGGTTGGTGTATGTTCCATTAACTTGATGACAGAAGTTGTTAGATCACAAGTTGGGTAAAAACTTCAATCAGCACAGATTTGTAAACCAGCTATAAAAATAATTGTAGCTAGATTTGTAAATAGATAGCAAACATTAGGCTTCTAGATTAGGTTGTGATTATGCAAATTTTTCAACTACCTCAGTTTATACGTAAACTCAGTACCCGTGTTTTAGCGATTTTTTTAGGAGTGGTGTTAACGGTTTCTTGTGTGTCAGTTTTACCTTCCCACGCAGAAACAGCACCGGATCAAGTGGTTGCCCAAAAACCATCTGCTGCTGTTGGTGCTATTGGTAACAGTAGCTTTGTCACTGCGGCGGTAAATCGTGTGGGTTCTGCTGTGGTAAGGATTGATACCGAAAAAACTATTACTCGTCCTGTTGATCCCATTTTGGAAGATCCGTTTTTACGAAGGTTTTTTGGTGATGGTTTCCCCCAAATGTCACCCACTGAACAGTTAAGGGGTTTAGGTTCTGGTTTTATTCTGGATAAAAGTGGGATAATTTTGACTAATGCCCATGTTGTAGATCAAGCTGATAAAGTAACTGTACGCTTGAAAGATGGCCGTACTTATGAAGGTAAGGTAAAAGGCATTGATGAAGTTACTGATTTAGCAGTAGTTAAGATTAATGCTGGTAGCGATTTACCGATCGCACCTTTGGGATCTTCTAGCAGTGTACAGGTGGGAGATTGGGCGATCGCTGTCGGTAATCCGTTAGGATTTGATAATACTGTCACTTTGGGTATTGTCAGCACTTTAAAACGTTCTAGCGCCCAGGTGGGAATTAGTGATAAACGTTTAGATTTCATTCAAACTGACGCAGCGATTAACCCTGGTAACTCTGGAGGTCCGTTGTTAAATGCTGAAGGAGAAGTAATTGGCATTAATACCGCTATTCGTGCAGATGCAATGGGAATCGGGTTTGCTATTCCGATAGATAAAGCTAAGGCGATCGCTGCACAATTACAAAAAAACGGTAAAGTTGCTCATCCCTATTTAGGGGTACAGATGGTGACATTAACACCCCAGTTAGCAAGACAAAATAACACTGATCCTAACTCTGCAATTCAAATACCAGAAGTGAATGGTGTGTTAGTGATCCGAGTTGTACCTAACTCCCCTGCTGCTACTGCGGGTATGCGACGCGGTGATGTGATTTTACAAATTGACAGTCAAACAATTACCACTGCTGAACAATTGCAAAGAGTTGTAGAAGATAGTCGTTTAGGTGAAGCGTTGCAGGTAAAAGTACAAAGAGGAAATCAACTTCAGGTGCTTTCTGTGCGTACTGCTGAGTTACAAGACATTTCTTAATATCCAAATCCCAAGAAAATGGGGATATGTTGAGGCATATCCTCATTTTTTCATGTTAAGTTTCTAATTAGGGTTTGCTGAAAAATTTATCTGTGAAGGCTAGGTGACTGGGGACTGGGGACTGGTGACTGGTGACTGGTGACTGGTGACTGGGAAGAGTACCCAATTACCAATTACCAATTACCCATTACCTATTACCAATTACCTATTACCTATTACCTAATTTTGAATTTCTGAAAATATGGCATCTAACAAAAATATTCTCAGCGAAATATTATCTTCTTCGCCAAACTTTTTTTCTCAACTGGTATTTGGCTTTCTGTTAGCTATTATTTCCAGTTTTGCAGGAGCTTCATTAATTCTCAGTTTATTTGTGGGGATTATGGGTGGTGTTGCTTTAGGGTGGTTTACAAACGTCAACGAAAATAACCCCCAAATACCAGATGTAGCTTCTAATGATGGCATTGATGCAGCACTGAAATACTGGTTATTTTTCATGTTCAGCTTTGTGTTTCTTGGTTATTCCGCACCAATAAGTATTTTATTTGGAGGAATAGCAGCTGTAGGTGGTGGTTGGATTATTGCTTGGTGGAGAAGTAAAGAAGCAACTCAAACTCAATTATCAGATGAAATTTTAGAAGAAGCAGAAATCCCAGAACCCAACGAGAAAAGTACCAGAGGCAGAAAAAGAATATCTACCCGTCGTTATCGTCGCGCTTCTGGCAGTTTCAATTTTCGCTTTTGGCAAAAATAGATGTAAGCATTCAGCTATCAGTTTATAACAGCAAAAACAAAGATTTAGCAGCATTAATTGAGGAAATTTCCACTTTGTATTTTAGCGTTGAAAGCTGAAAGTTGATGGACACCGACGGCTGAATACTTACGAGCAAAGGAACGATATTGAACGATATTGATGTTATTAACTCAAATAATACAAATTCCCAGAAACTTACAACATTTGTCTCATTCTCGCTTGATAGTCCATTAATGCACCTTGAGTAATGACATTACAACCATTTCTCCTAGCGGTGGGAATTTGTCCGGTTCTTAAAGCTGTATACAATGTGTGGTGATCTACACCGAGAAATCTCGCTGCTTCTGTTAGGGATGTACCGGAGTTGATCATACATCCTCTTTTTCTTTTTCGGCTTGCAAATGTATGTAACATAAAGCAATGAAAAATGAGTTAAGCTGTTGTGCATTTAATTTGTATAAGTGGAACAGGCATCTTGCCTGTTAAACAAGAGTTCAGAATATTAGGATTATACAATTTAGCTGTGTAACAGCTTATTAGATCTTTATGTTGCTGGATAAAAAAACGGAGGTTAATGTTTTTTCAACAAAACTTGACGTTTTGACTACAAGTACAGTGGTAAGCTGTTACACAGCTAAATTGTATAATCCTAATATTCTCAACTCCTGTGATCAAACTTTTGTGATCAAACTTTTGACTTGATGCAAAACCTATCTCAATTATAGCTTTAAGCTGATTACTGATTACTGAATGCTGATGATTTTATTGTCCTAAATACGCTTCTAAAACTTTGGCATTTTTTTGAATTTCCGTAGGAGTACCGACTGCTAAATTTTGTCCTTCTGCTAATACCCAAACTTTGTCACACAAAGACATAATTACATCCATATTATGTTCAATAATTAAAAAAGTTAAACCATTTTCTCTGTTCCATTTGAGGATGCGATCGCAAATATCATCTATTAATCTAGGATTCACTCCTGCTGCTGGTTCATCTAATAATATTAACTTAGGATTTGTCATCAAAGCGCGTCCCATTTCTAATAGTTTACGCTGTCCACCTGACAAACCACCAGCATAGTCATTTGCTTTTTTTTCTAATCCTACAGATTCTAATAAAAACATTGCCCTTTCTTTATTTTGTTTTTCTTCTCTAGCGACAATGTGTGGTTGAAATTGCACTTGCCAAAAATTCTCACCAATTTGTTTTTGTGCTGCTAACAGCATATTTTCTAAAACTGATAAACGTGATAGAGTTTTGGGAACTTGGAAGGTACGAATTAAACCTTGTTGGGCAATTTGAAATGGTTGTAAATTGTGAATCGGTTCACCATCAAAAATCACTCTTCCTTTATCTGGGTGGATGAAATTGGACAGTAAATTAAATAAAGTCGTTTTACCCGCACCATTAGGACCAATTAAACCAGTGATACTACCTTGAGTAACTTCGATGTTAGCATCTTGAACCGCTTGAATACCACCAAAATTTTTACAAAGTCCGGTAGCTGCTAATAGGGGAATTTGGGGAGATTGAATATTATTTACCATGATGTTTTTATTCTCAACTTAACTTTTAATTAATTATTATCAACGTTTTTGATCAATTACCAATTTTCAAAATTAATCAAAATTAATCAAAATTAATAACTTCCGTTCCCAGTCACCAATCACCAATCACCTATTTACCAAGAGTAAGTTCCTCTTTTTTACCTAGAATACCTTGAGGTCGCCAAATCATCAGTACCATGAGAATTAGACCGATAAACATAATTCTAAAAGCACCGATACGTTCTACATCTAAAGGAACAATTTTTGGTAAAAATTCCCGTGTGAGGGCATCATAAGCGAAATAAATTACTGCCCCTAAAATTGTACCGATATTATTACCAGAACCGCCTAAAATTATCATAATCCAAGCGTCAAAAGTGAGTTGAGGTTGAAAATTATCAGGATAAATGGCGCTCAGTTGCCAAGCGAAGAAAGCACCAGCAATACCAGCGATCGCACCGCCTAACATCAAAGATTGTAACTTATAAGAAAAGACATTTTTACCTAATGCTTTGGGTACTTCTTCATCTTCACGGATAGCTTTGAGAACTCGACCCCAAGGAGATTTGACTAAAAATTCTAAGCGCCAAAAAACAAAAGCTAAGACTAACAAAGCCAATAACATTAAGCCCGCTTTAGGGTTGTAATTATACAATCCCACCACACCAGCAACATAAATAGCGACTGACAATAAACCTAAAATTATACCCACTACCAAACGGGAAGAAAATTCTTTTTTAATGGAAACAGTGACAGATTTTTGAGCAGTTGTTACCCAACGCCACAAAGAAAATAAAGTAACAATTGCAAGTAAGGAAAGTACACCAATCATCAAAAATCGGAAAAATAAATTGGGTGTGGTTGATAGAGGAATCGCATAACTTTGGACACCAAACGCCCCAGAAATCCAAGCATCACCTACTGGTAAATCTTGGTTATTCACCACCAAACGAATTAATTCCCCAGTACCAATAGTAACAATACCCAGATAATCTTCCCGGAGGCGTAGAGTTGCAAAACCAATAACCAAACCTAACAAAGCGGAGACAATTGCCCCAGCGATCGCCGAAAATAATAGAGGTACACCTTTTAAACTTAATAAAACTGTAGTATATGCACCCAAGGTCATAAAAGCAATATGACCAAAATTAATCAAACCTGTAAAACCCCACTGTAAATTAAGCCCTAATGCGAACAAAGCAAAAGTAGCAGTAGAAATAGCCAGAAAAATGAGATATTCAATCATAATTAGTCATTAGTTATTTTTACCCAGTCCCCAATCCCCAGTCACCACGATAGAAATTACAGGTGAAATAGTCAAGTTTTTGCGTGTTGTGCCAATGCCAGATGTGTAAATTGGTGATTGGTGACTGGGTTAACCTCCCTTTCTTCCCCTGCCTCCTGCCTCCTCATTACAAACTGTATAAGACAGAGCAGGGATCGCCAAAACCATAGATTAAACTGGAGTTTGATCAAGTATATGTGAGAATTCCCTCATGATGGATGCTAAGGCACTTTGGCAACGATACCAAGAATGGTTATATTACCACGAGGGATTAG
>NZ_BJCE01000276.1:0-6501 GCF_005402885.1 Sphaerospermopsis reniformis | reverse complement strand
CCCCAGTCACCAGTCACCAGTCACCAGTCACCAGTCACCATTCCCCAGTCACCTTTACGCCAAGTGCATGAAAATCATTTTTAACAGTTCCGCACGAGTAAAAGGTTTAGTTAAATAACCAGAAGCTCCGACCATTCTTGCTTTCACCTTATCAATAATTCCCTTACTACCAGTCACAAAAATAATGGGAATTTCCTTAAACATTGAATTATTACGAATAATTCGGCATAACTCATAACCATCAATTCCCGCCATATTCAGATCCAATAAAATCAAATCGGGTTTATGCCTAATGATAGACATCACTGCTTTGATTGGATCATTAATAGTTACTACAGCAACATTTTCATCTTCCAAACAACGGCTGATTTCTTTGAGAACCGTCGGACTATCATCTACAGAAATAATTTTGTAAGGCTTTTTAGCGGTTATGGTAGCAGCGGTTACGTTTTCCCCATTAGTTAGTATGTTATTGGGTATGGTTGATTGCTCAAGGTTTTCTTTTGGTAAAGCAGAAACTTGAGGTACAGGGTTCTCTCCCAGGGTAATGGATGGTGATGCTTCTACCTTAAACGATTTGCCATTAATTCTGATTGTGCTGTATCTAGGAGCTAGTGAAACATCTTCAAAGGTTTTAGGTAATTTATCGAATGGAGGATCCGGTTCATGCAAAATAATCGAACCCTGAAGGATATGCGGGTATAAAGTTCGAGCCAGTTCCACCTCATCGAGATTCATAATTACTGCCAAATGACGCAGGCTAAAACCCTTCATCCAGGTAGTGATATTTTGCTGTAATTCTGGTAATTGTTTATCATAAAATTTACTGTTAATCAACAGGTATGGACGCTGATAAGGAGAAGAGATTTGAGGAGCGAAAGACTGCAAATTTTGCAACCGATTTTTGCAGTGTTCCATAATACTATCAACATCAAGTTTGCAAATTTTCGGTAGGCTATTAACTGCTGCTGTTAATTCAAACGTGCCTTCTCTAATCAACAAAAATGATTCGATTACCTCTTTTACTAACTCTTGAATCAGTAACGCAGCTTGGTGAGAGAGTAAATGTTTTTCATTCACCAACCAATAAATAGCTTGATATTCCGGCGGTTGTTGGTGTTCATCATCACTACGTTCAATTAACTGAGTTTGCCAGTCAGGTTCAAACGTCATGCGTAATTGTACACGAAGTTCATTACTCATTACGGGAATTTGCTGACTTAGACGACGTATATGCCGTTCCAGTCTATCAAAGGGTTCTACTGAATGAGTGGCATAGATAATTTTGCCTTGGTCTAAGTATATTGACCATAGCACTGAATTGTTTAAAACTTGTAAACAAGTAGTGTCAGAAGAATTGCTTAACTGTCTTAATAAACGTTTAGGAGATAGTTTGGTAAATGTGCCAGTATTATTCATATTTTTACAGTTTTTAAAGAAAAATTGCTTTACTATTGATTGAGTCTGGAGCAATAATGAATTTCTGGATTAGGTGAAATATGTCTCAATACTGCTCGGTCAAGAAATGGGAATTAGTAAGTTGGTTTGGGTCAAAGGTAAAGGTTTTTCTCCCTTCACTTATTTTCATATTTCTCTATCAACCAACTAATTGATGATGAAATATCATAAATCTACCTCCAGCTATATCAATTAATCCTCCGTGAATTACATAATAATACTAGACTGTCAAATATTTTCCTATTTTCCAGAAGAGTAAAACTTTCTGTTCTCATTATTACAGGGTACACATTTTCCCATTGCGGTATTAACTGTGTTTCCTGATTGGTTGATAATTAGCAAATTTTCCACATAAAATCTTTAAATTTTTATTTCTTAGAAATGTATATATTGAATATTATATTCTTAATGATTTGGATATAAATGATAGATAGGTTATCTACCCAAAAATAATGTTTCTCCCCCTGATTAATTAGCTTTAACTAAAGTATATGGTGATTCAAGTTTCCTGAAATAGATAATTTGATTGGAATAATTTGCATGGATGAATTTTTATCCATCTACCGCAAAATACCATACTTGTAGTTGTACTAGTCTGGGAGACTATGATACTTTGAGCAAGGGAAAGTAACGCTTTGGACTATAACATAACACAAAAGGTTATGCTGGATACATTAAAACTAGATGAAGTTGTAGAATTTGCAGAAAACCCAGAACCACGTTGTCCGTGCGTGCTATTGCTAGACACATCTGGCTCCATGCAAGGAGAAAGGATTGAGGCTTTAAATCAAGGCCTACTGAGTTTTAAGGATGAGCTACTAAAAAATTCATTGGCAGCTAGAAGGGTAGAAGTAGCAATTGTTACTTTTGATAGTCATGTCAATATTGTGCAAGACTTTGTAACAGCAGACCAATTCAACCCACCTATTCTAACAGCCCAAGGACTAACGACAATGGGGGCAGGAATTAATAAATCGTTAGAAATAATTCAAGAACGCAAATCTCAGTATCGTGCCAATGGCATTGCTTACTACCGTCCTTGGGTATTTATGATTACAGATGGTGAGCCACAAGGTGAGCTAGATGATGTTATAGAACAAGCAATACAGAGGCTACAAGGAGATGAGGCGAATAAACGTGTTGCCTTTTTTACGGTAGGAGTAGAAAATGCTAATATGAACCGTTTAAGTCAAATAGCTGTACGTACTCCCCTGAAACTTAAAGGGTTAAACTTTATTGAAATGTTTGTTTGGCTTTCAGCAAGTATGTCAGCGGTTTCCCATTCCAAAGTAGACGAGCAAGTAGCACTACCACCAATCGGTTGGGGGTCTGTTTAACAGTTATCAGTTATCAGTTAGCAGTTATAGCAACAACTCAGGTGGTAGTTCACGAACTGATAGCGCAGCATGGCGTAAGCCATTGACAAAACTAATATACAAGCAAACTTTCCACTCTGTCACCTGTCACCTGTCACCTGTCACCTGTCACCTGTCACCTATCACCTGCTATAGCTGTGAGAAAAAATTTATGAACACACCAAAACAGATTCCTCAATGGCGGATAGTAGCCGCTTCGGTATGTGGAACTAGCCACATTAAAAACCAGCAGTTATGTCAGGATGCTCACCATTGGCAGATATTGCCAAATAATGTCTTAGTGACAGCAGCAGCAGATGGGGCTGGTTCAGCAACTTTGGGAAAAGTGGGAGCGATGATTGCTGTAGAAACAGCAATAGAACATATTTCAAATTGCGAAATTACTCACAGTACCTTTACTGAGGATACTCTTTTGCGTAATTTGTTAACTGATGCCATGTTAGCTGCTAAAAAAGCAGTAGAAGATGAGGCAGTGGCCTGCAAACATCAGTCATCAGATTTAGCAACTACCTTAATTATTGCGATCGCCACACCAAAAGTTGTAGCAGTAGCCCAAATCGGTGATGGTTTAGCTGTAGCCAAGGATAGTACAGGTAACTTACAGGCGCTGACAATCCCTAATAGGGGTGAATACATTAACGAAACCACATTTTTGACTTCACCTGATGCCTTAACTACAACCCAGATAAAAATTTTGCGTCAGCACATAGTTAATATCGGCGTTCTCACTGATGGACTACAAATGCTGGCTTTGAATATGCTTGTTGGTGAACCCCACAAACCATTCTTTTTTCCTTTATTCGACTTTGTAGCCAATGCTGAAGATAAGGTCGTTGCCAAAGAGCAACTAGTCAAATTTTTATGCTCTGAAAGAATTACTAATCGCACAGATGATGATTTGACTCTTATCATAGCAGCACTAAGCAATTCATAAACAATGTTTATTGGGTAGGGTTGATAGTCCAGACTGTCAGTTTCAGATTCAGCGTTTTTTAAATTCTTAATTTCGTATTGACGACCGATCAGGTCGTCTGTACTTCAATCCCCATTCCCTTTCAATAACCACTGTTAACAGTCATTTCACTATGCAGGTACTTCGTTCTCTTGGGCAGAAAGAAATTCTCAATCTCACGGTCAATTTGGGACGTGGGGGTGAAGCCTGTGTCTATGCCGTGCCATCAGATGAAAATTTAGTGGCCAAAATATATCACAAACCAATTCTGACCCATGCTCACAAACTTCAGACCATGATTGCCAACCCCCCAGAAAACCCAACAGCTAATTTGGGGCATATTTCCATTGCTTGGCCTCAGGAGTTGTTACAAGCTGCGGATGGTAGTGGTAGTATCGTCGGCTTTTTAATGCCCCGGATTCGGGGGATGCGTCCGATCATGGACTTTTATCATCCGGGAACCCGTCGCCTAAATTGTCCTTTATTTAATTATCAGTATTTACTTAGGACTGCTCGTAATTTGGCCGCAGCTTTTGCAGCTTTACACGCGAGCCAGTATTGTATTGGTGATGTTAATGAGTCAAATATTTTAGTTAGTGATACTGCCTTAGTGACTTTGGTAGATACAGATTCATTTCAAGTTCGTGATCCACAGCAAAACATTGTTTATCGTTGTGCAGTTGGTAAACCAGAGTATACTCCACCAGAACTACAGAATAAAACTTTTGCTGACTATGATCGGGAAATTTACCATGATTTATTTGGGTTAGGGGTGCTGATATTTCAATTATTAATGGAAGGTACTCACCCATTTTCCGGGATTTTTCAAGGTCAGTTTGATCCACCAACTTACGAAGTCCGAATCGTTGCTGGTCATTTTACTTATAGTCAAAGGCAACAAGTTCCCTATTTACCTACCCCCATAGCACCTGCTTGGGAAATGCTCGCTCCCGGTTTACGGGATTTGTTTGTGCGTTGTTTTGAGGATGGGCATCACAACCCTCACTTGCGTCCTGCTGCTCAAACTTGGTTGTCAGTTTTAACCACCGCTGAAGAGAGTCTTGTTACTTGTACTGCTAACCCCCAGCATCGCTACCATAATCATCTCGACAAGTGTCCTTGGTGTGAACGTGCGGCGCGTTTAGGTGGACGTGATCCTTTTCCATCACTGGAGTCGATCGCTTCTAAAGAACATCTCAAACCCCGACGAAAATCTAAAAAGCGCCACACACAAAATCCTCGTTCACGCCGACCTGTGATTTCTGCATCACCGCTACATCATTGGCAACCAGTCTTTACCCAAAATTTTTCTATTTATCAACCTCCCAAGACTACTCAAAAGTCAAGGTTTTATACTATTATGTTTAGCCTGTTGGGTTTGGGTTTATTGGGGTATTTGGACTTAATGATTAAATTTACTCGTCCCTTTGTTTCCCAAAATCCTTACACTCAACAAAGCTTGATTTCTCGCCAAGAAAATAATCATCCTCAAGAGGAAAATCTGTCTTATTTAGATTACTATGATCGTGGTAACGCTGCTTATCGAAAACGAGACTATGAGCAAGCAATTGAAAATTTTACCCAAGGTATCAAAAAAAATCCTAATTTTTCTAGATTGTATATCCATAGGGGTAATTCTCGCTACAATCTGAATGATTATGAAGGAGCATTGGCAGATTATAACCAAGCCCTAAAAATTAATCCCCAGGAAGTTAAAGCATTTGTAAATCGGGGCAATGCCTACTATATGCTGGCCGAGTATAGTAATGATCCTGACCAAGAGTATCAGAAAGCTATCCAAAACTTTAATCAAGCTATCAACATCAATAACCGTGACACGGAAGCTTATATTAGACGGGGTATTGTCCGTTCTCAAATAGCTAAATATAGCAATAATTTTCAACAAGAATATCAAAAATCAATTGCTGATTTTACAGAGGCAATTCAACTGAATGCTTCCCAAGCAGAAGCTTACTTCCATCGCGGTCTGGCTCGTTATCAATTTGCCCAATATAGCAGTAATTATGATCAAGAATACAATCAGGCGATCGCAGATTTTAATCAAGCATTAAATATTAATCCCCAGATGGCTAAAGTTTACCTCAAACGGGGAATGGTTTATTATGAATTAGCTCAATACGGGGAAAGTAAAGTTGAAGAAAATCATGCACAAGCCATGGAAGATTTAGAAAAATCTGCTCAAATTTACCTGGAACAAGAGGACATGGATAACTATCAGCAAGCCCTGAGTAACATTTGCGTAATGGTAGCCAAAAAATGTGATGCTTTATTCCAAAGCTCAATTATTTTTGACCCAATTGATCGCTAAAATTTTCTTCCAAAATAAGAGATTTTTACTCTTGACTCCTAACTCCTGTAGGGGTTTAAGTAGCTAGTCAGAAAAAAACAAATTAGGCTAGGTGACAGGTGACAGGTGCTACGCCACGGTGACAGTTTCAAGAGTTGGATAGGAACGATTTTTTCTTTAAGTAGGAATTAAGTGCAAGGTTTTTCAGTTACCACCTCATAAAAGCTGGCACTTTTTGAAAGCACTTCGGCTTACTTCGACTGCGCCCTTCGACACCGCCCTTCGACACCGCCCTTCGACACCGCCCTTCGACACCGCCCTTCGACACCGCTCAGGACAGGCTCAGGACAGGCTCAGGACAGGCTCAGGACAGGCTCAGTACAAGTCGCTCAGTACAAGTCAAAATA
>NZ_BJCE01000275.1:0-6510 GCF_005402885.1 Sphaerospermopsis reniformis | reverse complement strand
TGGCGATCGCTAATTTCAATTCCTAATTCATTGGCTAAATGTTTACTCAACCATTGAGCAGTCCAAGATCCAAAAGCATAGCCATATTCACGGGGACTATGAGTTACCAATTCTTTCAATCTTTCAATATATTGATTATTAACTGTTTTCGGTCTACCTATCCTTCTTTCATTCCATTTATGAGCCATTCCCGCCTCAGCAATACCGATCCAATATCTTGCCATCTCCTGAGAACAACCAATAATTTCACAGATATGAGATTGAGATTTACCCATATCTGCTAACAAGATAATTTCAATTCGTCTGCGATATTCTGGTTGTAAATCAGTTTGCAAGTTTTTTAACAATGTTCTCCTTTGAAAAGGTGTTAAAAACTTGCTATCGTGTGCATCGTAAAGATCCAAAACTTGATTTTGATGAGAAGAGAATGACATAATTCTTACCAGTTGCCGAATACTGTAAAATTTGGGCTAATTCACCTGTTACATCTGTTGCTAAAATCCAGATGTAAAATTCATAAATCACTTCTAACTAACTAAATATTTATGATATTTATGACGTGCTATGCAGCTAAAGCTGGCTGAAAAAATATACAGTAAAACACCTTTAAATCTTTATAATTGATTAATTCATAATTAGTTTTGAATAGAGATTTAGATCCCAAGCAAAACCTGGCTGCTTAGAGAATTGTTAAATTATCAGCAGTCTTTTAATTATGAATTATGAATTAGTAATTACTAATTGTTTTTAATCCTGCAATGCAGGTTCATCCAGCACCTTGCAAAGATTTAAGTTAGTTAGGTTGTGATTACCCAATCAGATTAAATGTGTTCCACAAATTGCAGCCTACAAATCATTTTGTTGGGGACAGGAAGCTGTTTATTTTTTAACACTAGCTTAACACTATAATTTTCTCATCAGCAGATTTTCATAAATCTGAAATTGTTTCTCAGCCAAGTTATCAGCCAAGTTAAAAGACAAGTTAAAAGACAATGCCAAATTTCTTCATGCTTTGTCTTGAAATACTATTAGTCATGGCATAATTTTCCTACATATTCACGAAAGTTTTATGAAAGTTTATACAAGGGCAGATAGTCTTTCTTGAATCTTTATACTAATCTTACATCAAATTTATATTTTTTGACGCAATACTTTAGTTTGATGAAATGCACCTTGATCTAAAATATTTAAATTCTTCATTTAAATTCTTCAATTTTGCAAAAATATAAAAAATAAATATGTTTTCCTAAAAAATAGATAAACCTCTACCTATTGAAGTAAACATATATTCTATTACCATCGGAAATATACCAAATTTTTATCTATCTGTAGTATGAGAATTTTCAATTAGATTTGTAACCTGTTAGTCATAAGTCAACTGATTTAATAAATCTAACCTGCGATAAATAATGAAACAAAAAATATAGTGTACTAAGTAGGAAGTAAGGGTTTAGCATTGCTAAACCCTTACCTGAATGTAATACCTAGATCCCCGACTTCTTCAAGAAGCAGGGGATCTATCCACTTTTGATTTTACGTTTAATTATGTTAAGCTACTGATATAGCGTTTCCCAGTCTAATGAAGTACACACCAATTTATTCACTGTTCCCTAAAACACAAAAACTTTGTACCTCACTAGCATGGGAATAGCTATAAAAAAAGAAGCTGTGTAATTTACCAGCTTCCATGATCGGTTAATAAATTGCCAATTGATGCAGTAGAGATAATCCTGTTTGGGAGAAATAGGATTACCATAAATGAAGCAGAAGTGTGATAAATCAAGGTGCTACACTCAAGGTACTATCAGCCATAAGGAAGATTTCACCGTAACTTTTCAATTTCCCATTTTACTGTCAGTGCTAAAGATGATCGTAAAAAACTAACATCTAAAATAGCCGTAGAATTTTGCTAACAATCTCAAATTTCGGGTTAGCCATTACCCAAATTTGTAATTGTTTAAACTGTCGGGAAAAAAGAACCACCAATAGTTACGCTTCATCTGTCTTGGTGTAAAAGGTAAACATTTGGTTGTTAGGAAAAAGCCTAACGGTAGGCTATTTCCACAGCTATTTATGTTGTTATTTATAATTTATAGGATTTTACGGATGTATATTTGCCATTCTGGCAGAATCTTACACTGGCTTTGGTAATAGGTAATGGGTAATGGGTAATTGATAATTGATAATTGATAATTGATAATTGATAATAGATCCCCGAATTGTTGAAGAAGTCGGGGATCTGGGTATGACGTTTTTTAAGGTTGAGTTACTGAGAAAATCCTGTACATCCTGATTCAGAAATCAAACTTCTGCGTAATGTTCCTGTTCTCGTTCTACAAAACTCTGAACACGGTTGCGATAGCTTCTCAAACTATCATCTACCCAATCGCGATCGCTGCTGTTAACAAATAAATGTACCAAAGGTTCACTAGCATCGGGTAAAACCAACACCCAACTATCATCATAAGGTTGACAAATTTTCACCCCATCAATTAATTCCAAATTTTGCGCGGGGTGAGTTTCCACCAAATAACGCATCAACGCTCCCTTAGCAGTCCAAGGACAACGAACGGTAGAATTTTTGTGAATAACGCGGGGTAATTCAGCACGGACAGCAGCAAGCGATCGCTCTTGAATTGTCAGCATTTCAATCAACTTCGCAATGCAAAACATGGAATCAAAACCCGGATGTAAATGCGGGAAAATAAAACCAGTTTCTCCACTTCCCCCTAAAACCACATGGGGATTTTTTTGACAAGCTTCCATCAACGCTGTCGGGTTAGCCTTAGTTCTAATTACCCTCCCATCATGACGACGTGCTACCTGTTCCACCGCACTAGAAGCATGAACCGGTACAACTACTGAACCTCTAGGATTAGATGTTAAAATCATTTCCACCATCAACGCCGTCAACATTTCTCCCCGCACGGGATAACCAGACTCATCCACTAAAATCAACTGTTCCCCATTTGCTGATACCTGTACCCCAAAATTAGCCTTGAGTGCTTCCACTACATGACCTAACTGAGTTAACAAACCTTCCCTCGTAGTAGTCGTCATCGCGGTTTTATTCACACTGGCATTCAAAACCACCGCATCAGCACCAAACTTATCTAACATCTGCGGTAACACAGCCCCTGAAACCGCATAAACATAGTCAATTACAACCTTTGCCCGACTATTACGCAAAGTTTCCACATTCAAAAGCTTTTCAAAAGCAGTACAGTAACGTTCAATCACCTGACTAGGATATACCACATCACCTATTTCGTGACTTTGCGCCCTCCGCATATCTTCTTTAAAATACGCCCCCTCAATTTTCTTTTCCTGGGCTTTGGTAATATTAATCCCCTTGCTATCCATGAATTCAATCAGGATATAATCAGGACGATCCGGGTGTACCCGCACATGAATACCACCCGCTACCCCAATTTTGGGAATCACGGTTCTAGTAATAGGAATAGCTGTCGAATCAAGATTTTGCACATCTACACCTACCGACATCAACCCAGCAATGAGAGAACGAGTTACCATTCGTGATACATTCCGCTGATCACGGGAAACACTCACCTGAGAACCGGGTTTTAAAGTCGAACCATAGGCAGCACCCAATTTGACAGCAAATTCCGGGCTAATATCAATATTAGCTAAACCTTGTACCCCCCGTTGACCAAATAAATTTCTTTGGGCAGTGTTACCCCAAATCAAATTAATGTTTAAAACAGCACCTGATTCAATTTTCTTACTTGGCCAAACTCGCACCCCAGGGCTGATTTGTGCTTCTTCTCCCACCGTAGAAAGCGAACCCACTACAGCAGCTTCTAATACATGAGCGCGGCGATCAACACGAGTCCCACGGGAGATTATACAAGCTGATAATTGGGCTTCATCGCCTATTATTGCGCCATTCCAAACTATAGGACGTTTTAAATTTGCATCTGCCCCAATAGTTACATTATCACCAATAATCGTCCCATCTTCAATTTGTACCCTTGCCCCAATGCGACAATTATCACCAATTATGGCAGGACTTTCAATTCTCGCACTGGGATCAATATAAGTATTTTGACCTATCCACACCCCAGAAGAAACTTCTTGATATGCAAACTCTAGTTTTACCTTCTTAGCTAAAGCATCATATTGCGCTTCCCGATAAGCATCTAAATGACCCACATCACACCAGTAACCTTGGGCAATATAGCCATAAATTGGTTCATTTTTCGCCAATAGTAAAGGAAATAAATCTTTAGAAAAATCGGATTCTGTATGTTCTGGCAAATATTCCAAAACTTCTGGTTCTAAAATATATGTTCCTGTATTCACAGTATCAGAAAAAATTTCACTAGTGGAAGGTTTTTCTAAGAATCGTTTGATACGTCCTTCTTCATCTGTAATTACTACCCCAAATTCAATCGGGTTAGGAACACGGGTTAAAATTAAAGTAGCTTTAGATTGTTTTTGTTTGTGAAATTCAATAGCTGCCGTCAGGTCAAAATCTGTGATACTATCACCGCTAATCACTAAAAAAGTTTCATCCAAAAGTTCAGCAATATTTTTAACACAACCTGCTGTTCCTAAAGGTTGGTCTTCTTCGATAGAGTATGTCATTTGTACGCCAAAATCGCTACCATCTTGGAAGTAATCTCGCAGGACATCGGGTAAATAGTGTAACGTAGCAATTATTTCTGTAATGTTATGCCGTTTGAGAAGATTGATAATATGTTCTGCAATGGGTCGGTTTAATATCGGCACCATTGGTTTTGGTAGATCACAGGTTAAAGGACGTAATCTTGTCCCTGAACCACCTGCCATTAGCACTGCACGCATAAATCCTCCTAATTACAGCCTTGGCTGCATCGAGATTCGTTATAAAAATTGGTTCTTCTTTATTTAGTCTCCTATGAATATTGATCTTTGAGGAACTTCCACAAGAAACATTTGATAAAAATTAAGTAAATCGACGCTTAAAATTATGTAAATAGTATTATTACAGCCCCGTATTTACATTACCCTTATTATATTTAACATAGCTGTAAATTTTCCCTACATCTTCCTATAAACTGCTGCTAATTCAGAACAATCAACTAACAACCAAACCTAAGTGTTCTGGATTTATTAGTAGCAATGGATATAATATACAAAAGTAATATAAATTTACATATACTTCTATATTTTTATTAACAATCTCTAGGACTTACGCCAGGATCAACCAAATATGAGGTATGGATTTCAGGCTTTTCAACGTGATTTTTTAATGATTTTTGGGCGATAGCGAAGCGCTGCTGCAAGCAGTTCGCTATTGATCGGAAGTTAATCGACAAAAGCCTGAAACGACGGATTTTCGTTCATGCACATCATGGTGAATTTGTACAGTGCGTAAGTCCTAATCTCTATAAATACCCCCATATTGGCATTGACTACCAAGCCGCATTCTGCAATACTATACTAATATCAACACATTGCAAAGTTAAGAGTTAAGTTTTACCTGCACCAATAGCGAAAAGCTTTGAAAAACTGTATTTTGGTAAGCAAATCTCTGCAATGTTTATGACTTATGATGCACAATTTTCTGTATTTACCATAGGAGTAGATTGTAATGGAATTAATTATTGTTGGGTTAACTGTGACTTATGTATTGGGCGCAGTGAAATTCTGGTCTGGTTTTAATAAGACTCATTTTACACAAACATTACTGAATCGTGTTGGATTTAGTTTATTATGGCCAGTTTTGTTTATTGCTAATTCGTCCTATCGTCGCAATTTTAAAAGAGCATTGAGAGATTAATTCATAATTCGTAAACAAGGGAATAGGTGACAGGTGATACAATTATGGATTTTCGATTTTGGATTTTGGATTGTTTTTGTTAACTCCAATCTAAAATCTAAAATCTAAAATCTCAAATCATTCTGACTTCTGACTCCTCCTGCAATTATGAATTATGAATTATGAATTATGAATTAAAAAGCTTGAATCCACTCTTTAATAGAATACTCTGTCCAGATGCCATTTTGCCAATAAGGATCAGCTTCCACTAACTGACGCACGGTGTTTTCGTCTTCCGCTTCATAAATTCCAAAAACTTTGGTGACATCTTTTGTAGGACCCAGGGTAATTAAAATTCCTGCTTCTTTTTGTTTTGCTAGTCCTTCTAAGTGTGCTTGACGGTGGGGTTCTCGTTTGGTTAGTACGTCTTCGCAGTAGCTTCCCCACATTACGTATTTTGGCATGGTGTTGTTATTTTTATAATTGGTGAAATATTTATTTTAGATGTATTGGGAATTGTAGTCAATTATGATGAGGGGATATTTGGTATAATTTATATGATTAGTCTCTCCTAGATAACGAGCAAATATAGGTTAAAAATTTTATGATACCGATGATTCCGATACAAAAAAGCTAACTAATGCTAACAAAAGTTGGCTTTTTCTTCCTGTTTCACCCTAGCAGTGTCGGCACTATCTAGTCCACAGGCTAACACGATCAATCTGACCGCTTCTTGTTTTAAATTA
>NZ_BJCE01000274.1:0-6528 GCF_005402885.1 Sphaerospermopsis reniformis | reverse complement strand
AGTTTTAGCTATCTGTTATCCCCAGATTTTCTAATTTATCAGACCCAAAATGCACAGTTTTTAAGGTATACCCTTCAAAAATCTTGCACTTTCTTTCCTCCTGATCAGCCTCAAACCTTTGATTTACCAGTATTTTGGGTTTATTCAGCAAGCCCTAATTATCAATTGTCAATTGTCAATTGTCAATTATCAATTACCTATTATCCCATTGTTGTGCTGCATCTGTGACAGCTTGATCAACTGTTTTTTGTTTTAACATTGCCGCTTGGAGATTTTCATAAATTGCCTTTTGCAACAATTTAAAATCCTTCATTTTGGGAGTTAAAACTTCTGCTTTTTGCATTTGTTCAGCACTGATAATTCTGGCTTTTTCCACAGTAGAAGCATTAGCCGGAACTTCCTGAAAATAACTATCTGATAAAGCTTTCACCGTCGAAGGTAAAACATTTGCAGCTTTAGCAAAAGCTAATTGATTTTCGTCATTGGTGACAAATAAAGCAAATTTCACTGCTGCATCAGGATTTTTGGTAGCACGGGGGATGACAATATTCATTACAGCCACATTTTTCTTACCTGTATCACCGGTTATTTGGGGTGCGATCGCCGAAGCTTTAGCAATTTCTGGGGCATTATTAGAAATAGTCTTCAAAAACTCAGGACCAGAAGCTAAAAACGCCGTTTCCCCAGATTGGTATAAATCAATAGCATGACGATGGCCTTGAGTCAATGATTCTTTAGGTAGTAATCCTTTCTGATATAAATCTACCCAATACTGAAAAGCTGCTTTTCCTTGTGGTGTGTTAAAAGCCGCCTTACCCTCAGCATTTACCAAAGTCACACCCATTTGCACAAAAGATTCCAAAACCTCACCAGAATCTTGAGGTACAAAAGTAGCAAAAAAGGCGTATTTACCAGTTTTATCTTTAATTTGTTGCGCCGCTTGTGCTAATTCTGTATAAGTTGCAGGTGGTTTTGTGATACCTGCTTGTTTGAGCAAATCAGTGTTATAAATAGTTAACCTCGTAGTCAGATACCAGGGAATCCCAAAACTTTTACCATTGAGGGTACTAGCTTGCCAAATATTGGGCAAATAGGAGGAACGGACTTCACTAGGGACCTTTGCATCCAAATCTAACCAGGCATTTCTTCCTGCTAGTTGGGAAGCAAAATCTGGGTTAAGGTTAACAACATCTGGGGGCGTTTTTGCGGAGACAGATGTTAAAATCTTGTTCTCCATCGCAGCCCAAGGAACATCCACCCATTTGACTTTGATACTGGGGTTTTGGGATTCAAAAGTCGAAATCAGACTTTGGAAGTAGTTAGTAAATTGGGGTTGGAGTTGCATCGTCCAAAACTCAATGGTGGCGACTCCTGAAGCAGCAGGTT
Organism: Sphaerospermopsis reniformis; assembly: GCF_005402885.1. Lineage (NCBI taxonomy): Bacteria > Bacillati > Cyanobacteriota > Cyanophyceae > Nostocales > Aphanizomenonaceae > Sphaerospermopsis > Sphaerospermopsis reniformis. The sequence goes on along the minus strand of NZ_BJCE01000274.1, from coordinate 5,142 downwards.
TTGTAGTTGTACTCACATTACCCGTGCTGCAACTGACCACCCAACTAGCTAATAAGCCAAACAAAACCCAAACAGTTAGTTTTTGTAATTTTTGCAATCTGATCATCGTGGTAATATTTTTACGATTAACGAGGGTGATTGGTGATTGGTGATTGGGGACTGGGGACTGGGGACTGGGGACTGGGAAAGAAAATTTTAGATTTTAGATTTTAGATTTTAGATTGGAGTTAACAAAAACAATCCAAAATTCTTGCATCCAAAATCCAAAATAAATAACTCCTGACTCTTGTACGGGCGTTCGCGAAGCGTGCTGGAAGCATCAGCATTCGGAAAATAGCCTTTTCATAAAATTGATAATTGGTCGCCCGAATGCTTCGCCCCTACGACTCCTGACTCCTTATCATAAATTTTCCATTTAGCAATCTAGCAGGTAAAACTGTGGTTAGCATCTTGAGTAATCTTGGTAATCTCCTTGGTAAATCCAACAAAGGTGTTGGTATTGAACTAGCACCAGATCGAATGAACATAGTTCAAATGCGTAAGCAGCGCCAAGGTTTAAAAATAGAATCTTTGATAACTTACCCCGTCCCAGAGGGAATAATTATAGATGGTAAGATTAACGATTCTCCCCGGATGGCGGAAATTATCCAACAGGCAATAGCTGAAAGCAAAATCCAAGCTTCCCGTTTTGCTACTTGTATTCCCGGAAAAGATGCTATTGTGCGTGTGATTCCTGTACCAGCTGAGTTGGATGATAAAGAGTTGCGGGACATTGTGCTTAACCATGAAGCAGCATTGTATTTACCCTATCCACGAGAAGAAGCTGATGTAGATTATCAAAAATTGGGGTATGTTGTAGACGAGGATGGCATTGAAAAAGTACAAGTGCTTTTGGTTGCCACTCGTAAAGAAGTGACAGATACCTATATTAATACTTTTGCCGAAGCTGGATTAGCAGTTGATGTTTTAGAGATTAACAGTTTTGCTCTGATTAGAACTATTCGGGATCAGTTGCGACTATTCGGACCCCAAGAAGCAGCAGTTTTAGTTGATATTGAATTTGATAGTACAGAAATTGCCATCATTATCAATGGAGTACCACAATTTTCTCGTGCTGTGCCTATAGGTACATATCAACTGCAAGCGGCTTTATCTAGGGCAATGAATTTGCCCATATCACGGGAGATGGATATGTTGATGGATATGATTATTCCCGCAAATCCTTTGGATGTAGCTAGAACCGGGCTGACTGGTGCTAATCCTGGTATGAGTCCGATGTTAAAAATACTAGGAGAATTAGCTGATGAATTACGTCGTTCTATAGATTTTTATATCAATCAGAGTGAGGGTTTAGAAGTTGCACAGATTTTACTAGCTGGTATGGGAGGAGGATTGCAACAACTGGATGAATTTTTTACTCAAAGATTAGGTTTTCCTACTACTCAAATAGATCCGATCAGAGATTTATCTTTGGAAGTAGAAGAAGATAAATATCCCCCAGTGCAACGCCCTGGTTTGGGGATAGTTCTTGGTTTAGGAATGCGGGAGGCATAAAAAAATGTACAGTCTAGATATTAATTTTCTCAAAGATCGCTCACCTGCTGAGTTGGATAATAATAAACCTGTTAGACCAAAAACTGATATCACTGAATATACACCAGCTTTATTGGGAGTCGGTGTGGGTTTGTCTATTCCAGCTTTGGTGTTTGGTGTTTTGTTGTTTTTACAAGCCCAAAATGCAGGACTAGGACAACAAATTGCCCAACTAGAGGAGGAAAACAAAAACCTAGATGTAAAATTAGCCGATATTCAGAAAATTAAGGAGGAAACAAAAGGCATTAAAGATCAAACACAAGCTTTAGTCACAGTGTTTGATCAGATTCGTCCTTGGTCAGCAATGTTACAGGATTTACGCGATCGCATTCCCGCAAATGTACAGTTGGAAACCATTAAACAAATTCCACCTGTGATCAAAGCCAAGAACAGTGAAGACGACAGTAACAATGCCGGAGAATTAGAAATTACAGGTTATGCCCGTTCTTTTGCTGATGTCAATGACTTTCTGTTAATTATGGGCAAATCCAAGTTATTTAAGCCCGAAGAAAGCAGAATTAGTACAGCGGAATTAGTTGATGCACCTGAGATCACTGGTGCTGTTCCACCTGAGACGAAAAATGAAGTGAAATTTAAACCTCCTCAAGTAGTTAAATACACTATTAAAGCTAGTTTAAGTCCTGTACCTGCATCGCAATTAATCCGTGATTTAGAACAAAAAGGTACAGTCGGATTAGTTGAAAGAATCCGTAACTTGCAAAAAATAGGAGCCATTAAATGACAGTCAGTGATGATTTAAATTTTTCTAAAAACGCCAATTTTGATGAGGCTGGATCTTCCTATCCTGTTGCCTTTGGTGTTACTTTTATACCTAAAGTAACTGGTGGGGTAGTTGGTGCTATGGGCTTGCTAGGCGCTGTTTATATGATACTAAACATGGTCATGCCAGAGTTTACCAACTTCCAAGACTTGCAAACCAAAAGTAAGGACTTGCAAGGACAAGTAGACCAAAAAAATCTCCAAGCTAAACAAGCATATAAATTACTAGGAGAATTAGCTCAATCTAAGCAACAACAAACCCAAGTTTTAGCTTTATTTGCTAATGAAAAAAGTCTGGATACATTACTTTTGGATACCAGTCGTTTGGTAGATTCCAGTAATGCTACAGCTATGGGCAGTAATGCCATTAAAGCCCAACTGAAAAAGTTTGCACCAGCAGGAGAAAAACCAGAAATTATTACTGATGGTAGTCTGGGAGACAAAGTTAACAACAAACTCAAACGCCAAGTTATCAAAGTAGAAATAGAAGGCAATTTTGAACAAACTCAGGCAATCATGCGTAATATTGAGCGATTACAGCCTTTATTACTCGTGCAAAATTATGATTCTAAATTAGTACCACCAGAAAAAGAAGATACAGATGATAAGCAAAAAGGAGTGCGTACAGGAGTCGGCAAAATTTCTACTTCCTTTGACTTAGTAGCATTAATGCCATTAACTGCTGAAGAACAGGCAGAAGCAGCAGCAAAAACCGCACCACCGCCTAAGTAACCTGCAAAAATCCTGAGTGCTGATTTGTCACTTATATGGCAATTCCATGTACAATGGATGACTATTAGATTTTGGCTTAATAAGTAGATATACAGACTGTTTTTTATTGAATGTGAGGAATGAACTGTGAAACAAGTTCATAGTAATGTTTTAATTTCTAGTGCGGTTGCTTGTGTCGTTTTAGCAGCACAACCTGTTTTGGCACAGACCACTCAAATTACAGAAGTGAAACTCAATCCCGTTGATGGGGGAATTAGTGTAATTTTAAAGACATCTTCTGGAAATAAACCCCAGATTTTCACCACTAAAAGAGATAAAGCCTTAGTTGGAGATATTATTAATACGCAACTGCGTTTACCTCAAGGCAAGAGTTTCCGTCAAGAAAAACCCGCACCGGGAATAGCATCTGTAGAAGTTAATCAGTTAGATGCTAACAGTGTCCGTGTTACCGTCATGGGTATTGATAACGCTCCTGCTGGTAAATCTGTAGTCCGTGAAAATAACAATCTGACTCTTGGTTTTACTACCACAGGAGACGCGACAGCAGCAGCACCCACACCAACCACAACCCCAACCACACCGAATACAAACACCACAGCATCAGCACCTCCAACTCCCCCTGGTGGTGCTGTAGAATTTGGTAAACAACCAGATGTGTTAGTACCTAACCCAGAAATAACAATTGATGGTAAAAAAGCACAACCAGCAGGACCAAATCAACCTTATAACCTAGCACCTCCCTTTTTACCTAGAGCAGTTGCCCCACCAGTAGGAGATATTACAGTATCTAATATTGATACATCTCCTACAAATATTGATTTAGGAACACAGGAACGAGTACCGCGTTTGGTGTTACGTGATGCACCAGTGAGGGAAGTTTTATCACTATTGGCTCGTGCTGCTGGACTTAACCTGGCTTATGTGGGATCAGAAGGAACAGCGCCACCAGCAGGCCAAACCATTAGCCAAACAATTTCTTTAGATATAGAAAATGAACCAGTGCAGGATGTATTTAATTACGTTTTGCGTTTGAGTGGTTTAGAAGCTAACCGCAGTGGGAGGACAATTTTTGTCGGCGCTAAATTGCCTAATTCTACCCGTGATACTGTAATGCGGAGTTTGCGACTCAATCAGGTTTCAGCTGATGTTGCCATAAACTTTTTAGTAAGTTTAGGAGCAGAAAGTAGTGTCAGTGTTGAAAGAACAATTACTAATGTTGTTTCTACTAAGGTAGGTGAGGAGACAGCCAAGAATAACCAAGAAGAGGTAAAAATACCAGAAGTAAAACCTCTGAGTCTTGGCGATGACGACTTTAAAAATATAACGCCTTTACTAAGAGGTTTACAGGCTGTAGGAGACTTGCGAACAAATTCTGTTACCTTGATTGGTTCTCCCAAGTTAGTTGATATGGCAATATCTCAACTGACTCAGCTTGATATTCGTCGTCGTCAAGTGATGGTGAACGTCAAAATTATTGATGTTAACCTATCAAATTTTCCACAGTACAACACCAGCTTTTCGTTTGGTATCGGTCGTAAGTTACGGTTCAACAGTAGTGATGGTTTAGCAAGCGTAGTATTTGATGGCGATGGTAGACTAACCTCTAATAGAAGTATTGTCGCTACTTTGGATGCTACAGTGGAATCTGGCAACGCTAAAATTTTGACTGACCCTACTTTAATAGTGCAAGAAGGTCAAACAGCCAGTGTTAATCTCACTCAAGAAGTCGTGGGCAATTTCAAAAGAGATATCACAGATACTGTGGGAGGTTCAAGAGAAGTTATCACAATTGAAAAAACCAATGTTGGTCTGACTTTAAGTGTAAAAATCGAACGCATTGACGATAATGGTTTTGTATCTCTATCAGTAGCTCCTGTTGTTCGCGCTCCCGCGGATGCAGAAGTTGTAGAAAATGCAGGACGAGTTGTTTTGATATCTGAACGTTCTCTCCAGTCTGGCTTAATCCGCCTGCGAGATGGTCAAACTCTAATTCTGTCCGGTATTATTCAAGACCAAGATCGGGCAACAGTTAACAAA
>NZ_BJCE01000273.1:0-6533 GCF_005402885.1 Sphaerospermopsis reniformis | reverse complement strand
TAATTTCCTGATTTATCAGACCCAAAATGCACACTTTTTCAGGTATACCCTTCAAAATCCTTGCATCTTTTTCTTGTTTATTAGCCTCAAACCTTCAATATATCTAGCTTTTGTCTTTATTCAGCAAGCCCTACTTATTGATGATTAAATAATACTTTGATAGGCTTGTAATGTGGCTTTTGCTGTTCTTTCCCAGGAAAATAATTTGGCTCTGTCTCTACCTCTATTAATTAATTCTTGGCGTAACTGAGAATTACTAATTACTTGTAGAATAGCCTCAGCTAACTGCATCGGGTCTTTGGGGTCAATTAATATAGCTGCATCTCCCGCAACTTCTGGGAGGGAAGAAGTATTCCCAGTGACCACAGGTGCGCCTAATGTCATTGCTTCTAAGACAGGTAAACCAAATCCTTCATAATGGGATGGATAAACAAATACATCAGCTTGGGAGTAAAATAATCCTACTAATTGGTTATTGAGGTATTGTAAATGGTGAATTTTGTTTTGCCAAGGTGAATTTTCAATTGCTGCAAATATTGGCTTATAGTTCCATCCTTTATTACCTATTAAGACTAATTGATGAGGAATTTGATATTTTTGGTTTAATAAATTAAATGCAGTAATGATGTTTTCAATGTTTTTCCTGGGTTCTATGGTGCTGACAAACAGAATATAAGGTTGGGAAAAATTATATTTAATTTGTTTTTCCAATTTATAATTATCTGCTTGATCTAAGAAGGATGGATGATAGCGACTAGCTAAGGGAGTTACATAAATTTTCTCCGGTGCTACGTGCAAATATTCGATAATATCTTGTTTAGAGCTTTCGGAAATTGTTAATACTAAATCTGTCCACTGTAAACAGCGCCCTACTCTTTCTGTATATGTTTTGACAACTCCATCTACATATTGAGGATATTTGATAAATGTCAAATCATATATATTCATCACCTTGAGGCTATTTTGACAAGGATAGACTGAGTAATTAGTACCATGTAAGATATCTGGAGAGTCAAAATATTTTTCCCAGTAAGATAAACCAGGTTTAAACCCTGAAGCTAAGAGTAAATTTGATAGTCTTACCGGTAAGGGGAATACATGACCATGGGGGTAATGTTTCAGAGCGTTAGGAAGGCGCAAATCACCCCGTAACCAATTTTTTAAACCTGGTTGATAAACTATTCCTAACTCAAAATTATCTTCTGTTTGTATTGCACTCAGAGCAGATATTAAATTAGCTACATAAAACCCAATCCCACTCGGTTGGGGTTGTACTGGGGTAGCATCAATGAGGATTTTCACCATCAAAATTATCAGATTTTATCAAATTAATCGGTCAGTTTTGCCAAACTACTAAAATCACTGGATTTTAACCATTCAATTCAAAAACATTGAAACTGCACTCATTTATCAGAAATTAATAGATCACTTCGTCACCATTTCATCTCTCTGTCATTATGGAAAGCAATAATATCCATAGTTTCGAGAATCTCAAGTTTGAGCGTTCGCGGTTCTAAAGGATTCTTTAAATCATTAATTGCAAAAACTTGATAATTTAAATTATTCAGAATATTCACATATTGGCTTGCACTGATTCCTGAACATCGTTGCAACCAATATTCATTAATTTCTGAAAAAATGATGGGTTTATAATTAATAATTATATTCTTCATCCCATCCAGTGCCTGTGGCTCATGACCTTCTATGTCAATTTTGATGATATCGACTTGAGAAGTTAAAATATCATCTACAGCCGCAGCCTGAATTGTTATTTTCTCCCCCTGATTTATCTCAGTACTAACGTACATATTAGATACTATTGAACCAGATAATGGTTTATTACTGTCTGAACAGGCAATTTTGTAAGTTTTTACTCTCTCTTGAAAATTATTTTCCTGAATATTTTTTACCAATAAATCATAACTTTTTTCCATTGGTTCAAAGGCATGAACCTCTGCACCTATAGAAGCCATCAAGCAAGTGTAAAATCCTGTTTGGGCGCCAGCGTCAACACAAATCATTCCTGGCTTGACGATTTTTTTGATTAATTCTACCGAAAATGGCTCATAATATCCTAAAGCCATGACTACGCCCATTTCTCTATCGCTACTGTTAAACCAGAAACGAAAATTTTCTATTTCTGAAAGCAGTATTTTATTCGGAGGTAAAAATCCTGGTGATTTAGAAAACTCTTCAGAGCCTATTAAATTGTTTAAAAATTCTCTCAAGGTTACCTTCTTAAGAGAGAGTAAGTCTGGTAATTCCTTCAATAGAGATGGATTACGTCCAAGTAATAACCTATATGCGAAAAAAGCATCTATGGGATTGATTTCTGTACCAAACTGGGTAGTATCATATTTTTGCAGAATCTCATCAAGTTTAATATGTAAAGGATGAGAGTATAATCTTGCGGTTTTATTTCTCAATGTCTTGAGAATGTTTTTCATATCTTTGATAAATTTCTTCATAGTACTCATCCTAAAAACTTAAAATAAAAATCATCAACTTTTACGTTATATTTTTTCATCCCTCTGAGGAAGTTTTCCCGAAAACCCGGAGTATTTTTGTAGTGAGACTCACTTAAAAACAGTTCTCGGTATCTTTCTGGGTGTTTTTGCATCAATAAAACATCTTTCTCAAAAAATCGGTTTCTTTCTTCCAGACTTTCACCCTTATTAGTGCGGAGATGAGGAGGGTGAAAAACACAAACATCATGAGCGAAAGGAATTTTACCATACTGGGCAATTCTCCAACCTAAATCAGTATCTTCACGAAAATGTGGATTATCAAAACGTTCATCAAATCCATCAACAGCCATAAATACTTCGCGTCTAACTAGTAAATTGGCTGTCATAAACCCGATTCCTTCAAATCCTAAATTTGTTACAGGACGGTAATTTATATCGTTAACTTTATCAGAAATAATCAGTCCTTCTACGCCAACTACATCCTGAGATTCAAAGTATTTTATGCTATTTATCAGCCAATCCGACCTAGGTTGACAATCATCATCAGTGAAAGCTATAATTTTTCCTCTAGCGTAGTAAGCTGCTGTATTTCTAGCTATTACTGCTCCTTTAATATTAGTATGGATATAAACAATGTCTAAATTAGAATAATTGTCTTTTTCTTTCCATGATGTTTTACTTTGGTCAACTATAATAATTTCAAATTCTTTGTATCTCTGATTTTGTAGTATCTCTAATAATTTTGCTAATTTATCATGTCTTTCATAGGTAGGAACAATGACACTAAACAAGGGAATATTTTTACTTATATTTAACCTAGTTCTATGAAGCAAAAAACCTAAATCATGGGAGATTTTTTGCCAAGAATACTTTCTTTCTACTAAACTTCTGGCTGCTGTGCTCAGAACATTGCTATACGCTTTATCTTGAATAATTACTGGGATATTACTCCTAAAATCTTCTGGTGTGCAAATATGGATGGCTGTTTCTGAACCTTGAAAAATACCCCTAGCACCAATTGGTGTTGAAATGACAGGTAACCCAGCAGCCATAAAGTCAAACATCTTGATATTTGTACCTGAACCCGAAAACATAGGGTTAATAGCCAGATCAGATGCAGCTAAATAGTTAAGTTTTTCACTCTCCTTCAAAAACCCTGTGAGAATAACATTAGTAATGTTTCTTTTTTGTAGTTCCCCTTGACTGAATTGATCACAGACACCGCCACAGATGGCAAACTGTATATTAGGTAAAGCTGGAGCTAATTCATCAATAATAAACCTGGCTGATTCAATGTTGGGTAGATAAGAGCTACCCATAAAAATAGCCACTGGAGTATCTCCTAAATTTAATTTTTTCTTGGCGATTTTTTTCTGACTACCACTTACATAGGGAATTTTATCTGTAAATACACCATTGGGAACAATGGCCATTTTACTAAAGGGAATATTATATAATTTATTAAATAATTCTCTATCTTCCTGGGAACAAGCCAGAATTAAATCGCAGTTGTGGCACAGAGCATATTCTATGCTAACTACATTTTGAGCAATTTCAGTTCCTAACGCCCCATCATCTAATAAACTCGTTCTTAATAAACCTTCTACATTTTGAGAATCGTAAACGACAAGCTGGGGACGGTGTCGTAAGGAATCCTTGACTAATGGGTAAACCCAGGGATGAGAGAAAATTACAATATCTGATTCAGCGACTTTGCTTTTTGCAGTTTCGACAAATTCACAAGAATGATGGCCTAGCAAATTAAAGCAAGAATCTATAATCGTTTTACCACCCAAGCGGGACTGCAATTTAGCACATTCAACAAAGTGTTGCTCACTCAAAGGAATATCAATTTCCTCTAAAGTTTTACTCAACTGATGATGTCGATATTTTTCTCCCTCCCAGTCATAGGACCCAATATATGTAGTAGGAAGACAGTCACCCATGCCGTGATATAGTCCTAGTAGGCGCAGTCTCCCACCCCCAATAGGTGGATCAATGGGTTGCATATCTAAAACAGTCACTCGGAAAATTTGTTTTTGCGTCATTTTGATTAACTTTTCTTATTCATTGTTATTTTGCAAAACACTTAATAACCTCTGAGATATATTTGACCAGTTAATGTGACTAATGGCAACTTTTCCCTGCTCCCCCATGATTTTAGCTTGTTCTGGGTTTTTAATGAAGTATTCTATGGCTTTAGCGATTTCCTTGGGTTTAGGCGCAACGACTAAACCATTTATACCGTCCTTAACAAACTGTAAAGATTCTCCGGAATCTTGGCAAGTAATCACTGGTTTAAAATGAGAAAAAGCTTCTAAAGTTACATACCCATAATCTTCTCTGATGGGTACAAAGGGTACTACTAAAGCATTAGCATATAAGTTCAACAGTTCTTCATCGGAAACTCGACCCAAAAATTCTATCCGCTTATCTGTCTCACTGAGTGTGCGTAATTCTTGCTCCTGTTCTCCCGTACCGGCAATTTTGAGGCTAATGGGGTACCGAAGGTGAGCCATTGCTTTAATCACTAAATCTACGCGCTTCCAGCGGTGTAGCCTTCCTGGTAAAAATATATGGTCATATTTCCCCCTGCTAAAATTGTTTAATACTAGTGCTGGATGTAAAACTTCACTCTTTACACCGTTCCACTGCATTAGTCTTTGACTAACTTCGTTACCAATAGTAAAAACTTTTTTAGTTCTTGGAGGTCGTAAGGCTCCTGTGTCTAGTTGTTGAATAGTTTCTCTTTGAGTTTTTAAAACTTGATTCCCCTTACCAAATTCCTGCTCAAACATATCATAAAATACTCTGATTGTATGAACCAAATAGCATATATGATTAGGATGACGTAGCAAAAAAGTAGGAGCTTTGGTAGAAATTACCCCATCATAAGCAGAAAGGTCTAAATCATAGCAACGTAAATATGATTCTTGTATGCTTTCAAAACTAGATTCATCAATTAAGACTTCAACAAGATCGGCGGATGTACTTGTGGTATTGAGGGAATTGACCAGACCTGTAAAAAATCTTTCTGCTCCTCCAGTTTCCCCACTGATCATACGTGGTACTACAACTGCAATTTTATAGCTACTCATGTTTATAACCTATAATTGCATAATCTTGGCAACCATAAAAGTAATGATTAAAGCGTTGGGCTAAATCTTCACCTGCAACTTGTTGATTCTCTGGATATGGATGTAATTTCATCACTTGGATATTACATAAACCAGATATTTCAGCCATAAACTGAATTGTAGCGCTAGGTAATGGATGGTGATGGGTGGGATCTAAATAAAAATTATTGCTCCCTACTAAAATGTTTTCAGGATTGGGCGTTTCAAAAATTACTAATCCCTGGGGTTTCAACACCCTGACTGTTTCTGCAAATAACCGCATCAATATTTTAAAGGGTAAATGTTCAATAATATGAAATCCTGTGATAGCACCTAAACTGTTTTCTGGTAAAGTTTGTAAATAATCGATGACATCTGCGGCTATAACATCCAAGGCTCTGGCTTGACATTGCTCTATCATTACTCTATTGATATCTATACCTTTAGATATATATCCAGAGTCCCTGAGTAATTCTAACCACTCACCCCGCCCACAGCCTATATCTAAAATAGGCGCGTCTGGTGTACCAATATTAGCTTGCTCAATCAGAGGTAAATATACTTTTAATCTATTTAATATATCCTCACGGCTACCCCGGAAATAATCTTCAAAAGCCACATAGAAAGCATCTAACAAATGTTCATCTTCATTGAGAAAGGTTTGTAGCTGTTCTTGATCGAAAGGTGCGGGTAATCGTCGTCGTGCTTCCTCTAAAAATAATCCTATTAACCGCTTCTGCTGCATGAGGTCATTTTTCACATAGCTATCATTTCTGATATAATGCTCATGGTTGATTTTTAGTTGGTTATCTACTGTCTGTAAATGCTCATGGTTGATTTTTAGTTGGTTATCTACTGTCTGTAAATGCTCATGGTTGATTTTTAGTTGGTTATCTACTGTCTGTAAATGCTCATGGTTGATTTTTAGTTGGTTATCTACTGTCTGTAA
>NZ_BJCE01000272.1:0-6561 GCF_005402885.1 Sphaerospermopsis reniformis | reverse complement strand
ACACAGAAATTAGTGCAAGGGTTTTGAAGGGTATACCGGAAAAAGTGTGCATTTTTTGGGATTTCAAGAGATAGCAAAGAAATTTTCAAATCTCCTCCTGACTCCTGACTCCTGACTCCTGACTCCTGACTCCTATGCCCTCACGGAAAGACTTTCTCAGCAACCCCTAATTAAGATGCAATTTGCAATATGTTGGGTTCAGGGATAGATTCACCTTCTGCTTCCCAAGCTTCTAGGTACATTTCAATTACTTCTTCTCCATTTTTAATTGCTTCTTCACGAGTTTTTCCGTGAGTACAAGGCATGATTACAAGATGACTAAATTCGGGAATTGTAACTAGGAAAAGTTGGTCTTCCTCTGACCATTGAATAATCATACTGTATTGACTCATTAATTTTGCTCCTCTCCTAATTCTTCCAGTTCAGTTAATAATTTTGCTAATTGCTTTTCTAGATAAAGTGGAACATCATCTCCATCTTTACCTGGAATTGTTAATGTTTTCCTCAGTAAAGGATGTTTCCATCTTTCATGACTGCCTTTCCCACGCTTTGGTAGATACACAAACCCTTTACGTGCAATCTCGGCTTTTAACTCCCGAATTTTTCTGGGCATTTATTCTAGATATTTATTTATTCTTGGTCTTAACTTTAATAAGCTAACATCATTTCGGCAATATCTACCTCAGAAAATCTCATTAATTTTCCCACTTGTTTAATGTACATTTTTTCCGTTATGTGAAAATCTCCATCACGCTTTGCAAGTGCGATCAAATCAATTAATAAACCTAAAGCATCATCGGGATATTTAGCTATTATTGAATAATCTACCTCTATTCTCTGAGCAGATAATAAATTTTTGATTTCCTGAATTTCTGCCGATGTTAAATTAGCATTGGTAATAATTGTCTTGAGATATTCTTTTTCTTCAGGTTCAATACTACCATCAACTTTCATTAAATTAATCAGGGTTTTAATCTTTAATAATTCTAGTCTTTATCCTGTTATAGTATTTACTTCTAGGTCAAAAACTGATTACAGATATAACCGATATATTGAATACAACCTTTTCCCGGTTGTATCTTACATATTTATTTCTTCAGTACAATTTTACAGTATAATTTTATTCAGCGTCAATATTTAATGGTAGCAAATTTACAAAAGTTTAGGTATTAGATTAAGTATCAATGATGAGCTATACCTGCACTCATGATAGACTAAAGTAAAACAAGCTAAAAATTATCTCAACTATGTTAACTGCTACTAATATTGGTACATTAATAACTTGTTCTCCCGATGTAGGTAATGGTCGTCCCATGATAGCAGGGACTAGAACCTCTGTAAGTCGGGTAGTTGTGCTTTATAAACAAGGTGCAAATGCTGAAGAAATTACCCGTCGGATCAGTCACCTCAACCTTGCCCAAGTTTATGCAGCTTTAGCTTACTACCACGCTAACCGTGATCAGATAGAAAATGAGTTAGCACAAGCAGAGGCAGAATACTGGACTTTAGCAGAGTTACACAGTTTTGCGACTGATTAACACCAAATCAGCAAAAGATATGCAGGGACAAGTAGAGTTTTTAAGCAACTGGGTTTATTAATTATCCCATCTGTTATAGTCAATTATCCATTCTATTGTGAGCGATCGCCGATACAATCAAAACTCCCATTCAATCACACCAAGAATGGCAGCAGCAATTTCTAACATTGTAACGTTAGACACATTACCCAATTTGCAAATGAATCTTTGTAAATCTACACCCCTCAGTTGAGTTCAATCCTGCGTAAGTCCTAATTATTTTAGACTAAATGAAACCTTAAAACCTACAATAGCTTATGTTGCTATTCCTGTAACTTGTGAATTTACGCCAATTCATCCCTATTTTTGATAATTCCGTTGCCAGTTGGGCTTTGGAAGCGCGTTTATTGCGCTGGTTAACCTTTCTGTGGCTATTTGTTGGTTTAGTTGTACTTTTTTCTGCATCCTATCCCGTAGCTGATGTACGTCAGGATGATGGAATGTATTATTTTAAGCGTCAAATAATTTGGGTATTAGTTTCACTAATACTATTTAACGTTATTGTGAATCTGCCTTTACGGAAAATTTTGGCAGTGTCTCATTGGTTTTTATTCCTGTTTTTGTTGTTAATTTTCGTCACTCTTATTCCCGGAGTGGGAAAAAAAGCATTTGACGCAGCACGATGGATAGCGATCGGTCCTATTCCCCTGCAACCATCAGAATTGATTAAACCGTTTTTAGTATTGCAAAGTGCGAAGCTGTTTGGCCATTGGGAAAGATTAACGTGGGAAATTCGTTTTTCCTGGTTAGGTGTGTTCTGTCTGGTGCTATTAGGTATTTTAGCTCAACCAAACCTCAGTACAACTGCACTTTGTGGCATCACAGTTTGGTTAATTGCCCTAGCTGGTGGAATACCATACAAATACTTAGGAGGAACAGCTATTGGTGGATTTTTATTAGCCCTATTAAGTATTACTATCAAAGAATATCAACGCCGAAGGGTGATGTCTTTCATCAACCCTTGGGCTGATCCTACCGGAGATGGTTATCAGTTGGTACAAAGTTTATTAGCAGTAGGTACAGGGAAAACTTGGGGTGTGGGTTTTGGACTTTCTCAACAAAAGCTTTTTTATCTCCCCATTCAAGATACTGATTTTATCTTTGCCATCTTTGCTGAAGAATTTGGTTTTGTGGGTAGTATGCTATTTTTGTTACTTTTAGCTGTCTTCGCTACCTTAGGATTAATTGTAGCCATGAAAGCAAAAAGTTCTATCCATCGGCTGGTGGCAATAGGTATTACTGTGGTGATGATTGGACAATCATTATTACATATTGGTGTGGCTACGGGGGCGATACCAACAACGGGTTTACCATTGCCAATGTTTAGTTATGGTGGTAATTCTATGATTGCTAGTTTGGTGGCTTCTGGATTATTAATTCGTGTTGCTAGAGAAAGCAGTGAAGCTGAGGTTTTGCCTTTACCAATTAATACACCAGAAACTAAACGTAGAAAAAGAATTTAGATTTTTCTTGGTGGGTAATTCCCACCTGATTATTAATAGATAAAAGTAGAGTCAATGAAACAAGATATTTTTGATATTCTTGTAATTAATACAAAATTTGGCACAAAATTTGGCAAATAGGTATATATACTAGTAGTTATTGGGAAAACTTAACCATAAAATGTTACGCAAAACAAGATACTTTAACTTTTCTTCAGCAAAAATGTCAAAAAAGTTAAATAAAAAGTTAAATTTTGGTTAACAATGAAAAAAATGTACCGATGTGCGGTATTTAAAAATAAGGATAATAAAAAGTTGTGCATCGCACATTTTCGCACATTGGTAGAACTCAAGATAATACAATGCAAACAATTCCCAGGCTGAATAACTTAGCATCTACTCAAATACCCAAGCTAGATCATTGTAGTACCCAAAACCTACTTAACTATTTTGAAAATTCTTGGGAACTAGAAGCAACCCTACTCAAAAGCATAACTAGCACAGATACATTTTACCGCAGTCCTGATCCTTTAAGAAACAAATTAATCTTTTATCTGGGACATTCCGCAGTTTTTTACATCAACAAATTAATTCGGGTTGGTTTATTAGAAAAGCGCATTCATCCTCAATTTGAAATTTTGTTTGAAATTGGTGTTGATCCAGAAACACCAGATGAACTAGAAGCAGCAACAAAAGATATAGTTTGGCCTGATATAGATCAAGTTTGGCAATATCGAGAAAAAGCCAAAACCGCAATTACAAACATTATCAAAAATACCCCTTTAAATCTGCCCATTGATCAACAACATCCTTTATGGGCTTTATTAATGGCAATTGAACACAGTCGTATCCATTTTGAAACTTCATCCATGTTACTGCGTCAATTACCTGTTGATCAATTAAAACGCCCCCAAGGTTGGAATTATGCGCCGACAAATGGGAAAACTCCTAATAATAAAATGATGAAAATTCCCGGTGGCGTGGTAAAATTAGGTAAAAAAGATGATGATTTAACTTTCGCTTGGGACAGTGAATATGGTAGTTTAGAAATTGGAGTTGAACCGTTTTTAGTTAGTCAAAATTTAATCACAAATGGGGAATTTTTAGAATTTGT
Organism: Sphaerospermopsis reniformis; assembly: GCF_005402885.1. Classification (NCBI taxonomy): domain Bacteria; kingdom Bacillati; phylum Cyanobacteriota; class Cyanophyceae; order Nostocales; family Aphanizomenonaceae; genus Sphaerospermopsis; species Sphaerospermopsis reniformis. Next base: position 2,428 of record NZ_BJCE01000272.1, on the reverse strand, counting down.
TCAAGCTGGTGGTTATGATACTTTAGAATATTGGATGCTAGAATCTAGGGATTGGAAGAAACTCTATAATGTGCAACATCCAAAATTTTGGATACCAGATTTTATGGACAACAATAATGGTAAATACCGCTATCGTACCACATTTGATGAAATAGATTTACCATTAGACTGGCCTGTAGAAGTCAATTATTATGAAGCAATGGCTTACTGTCAATGGAAAGGTGAAGGTACTCGTTTAATGACAGAAGCAGAATGGAATCAAGCTTTACAATTTTCCGAGGGTGAGGGTTTAGAAAGTGACTATAATCTCAATTTACAATATGTTTCACCTTCACCAGTAGGAATGTTTTCCAAAAATAAGAAATCAGGAATTTCTGATCTACGTGGTAACGTTTGGGAATGGTTATCTAGTACATTTTACCCCTTACCAGGATTTCAAACCCATTATCTTTATGAAGATCAATCTGCACCATTTTTTGATAATAGACATCAAATGATGTTAGGTGGTTCTTGGGCAACTAATGGTACTATGGCTTTACCATGTTATCGAAATTGGTTTCGTCCTTTTTTCTATCAGCACGTTGGTTTTAGAATTGCTGAAAGTTTGAATTAGTTGACAGGTGACAGGTGACAGGTGACAGTTTTAAATTTCTGAAAACCAAAATTGTAAACAGTTAATTCCCAGGATATTTACTATGATTGCAGAAAGATTAAACCCACAAATTTTAACCGTTTTAGATCATCATTATCAAGAGTTAGCTATTGATGGTAAAGATGTGATTGAGGGATTAAGTAAAAAACATAAAACTTTATCACCAAAATACTTTTATGATGATCGTGGTTCTTTGTTGTTTGAAGAAATTTGTGATTTACCTGAATATTATCCTACTCGTACAGAAGCAGCTATTTTACAACAATATGCTGATGAAATTGCGGCAATTACAAATTGTTGTGAGTTGATAGAGTTAGGAAGTGGGAGTTCTACAAAAACTCAACTTTTATTAGACGCTTATCAAAAAATAGCTGATAATTGTCGTTATCTTCCTATTGATGTCAGTGGGGGTATTCTCAAAACCAGTGTTTTACAGTTACAAGAGAAATACCCTGATATTGCAATTCACGGTTTATTAGGAACTTATGATCAAGCTTTGGTGCATTTAGAAAGCAATTATTTACAGTCACGGATGTTGTTCTTTCTGGGAAGTTCACTAGGGAATTTTAACTCAGAAGAATGCGATGGTTTTTTAAATCAAATTTCCAAAACCTTACAAACAGGTGACTACTTTTTACTTGGAATTGATTTACAAAAACCCAAGGATATTTTAGAAGCTGCTTATAATGATAGTCAAGGTGTGACTGCTGCTTTTAATTTGAATATGCTTTCTCATTTAAATTGGCGTTTTCAAGGTGATTTTGATATTAGTTTGTTTAAACACCAAGCAATTTACAATGAGGTAGAAAATCAAATTGAAATGTATCTACATTGTCAAACAAGCCATTGGGTTACTTTGGAAGCATTAGATTTAAAAGTATTTTTTGAAGGAGGAGAAAGCATACTTACAGAAATTTCTCGCAAGTTTAATTTAACAAAGATGTCACAACAACTAGAAAGCAAAGGATTAAAAACTATCAAAACTTGGACAGATGAAAAGGGATGGTTTGGATTGATTTTGTGTCAGGTTGAATAATCAATCTTAGATTTAATAATTTTGCCAGGGTTTAGCACTGCTAAACCCAAGATTAATGTTATCATTTTGATAGGAATAATAATAAATTACCTGAATTGAGATTTTAACTAACCATGAAACCAAATCCCATCCCCCCACAACCAGGACAAGAATCAGTTTGGGACTACCCTCGTCCAGCAATTTTACAAGACAGCAATAAACATATCAAAGTAATTTTTAATGGTATTGTTTTAGCAGACACAAATAAAGCAAAAAGAGTTTTAGAAACCAGTCATCCTCCTGGTTATTATATTCCTGCTGAAGATATTAAAACAGAATATTTAATAGCTACAGCTAGAAAAACGATATGTGAATGGAAAGGTATATGTGAATATTATGATATTTCTGTAGGAGATAAATATGTAAATAATGCAGCTTGGCGTTATATTCAACCAACTCCTAACTTTAAATCAATTCAAGAATACTTTAGTTTTTATCCTAGTTTAATGGATGCTTGTTATGTCAACGATGAATTAGTGAAACCCCAAGCTGGTGGTTTTTATGGAGGATGGATCACTGCTGATGTTGTTGGTCCATTTAAAGGCGAACCTGGTACTTGGGGATGGTAAATAAGTTTTCGTAGCGACTGTCTTGATTGTCAAGCGATCGTAAAGGAAAAATTTAAAGTCTAGGAAAAAAGTCAGAAAATAGAGGATAAAAACAAAGCAAAACAAAACAGGTAAATTATAGATGGCTATAAA
>NZ_BJCE01000271.1:0-6626 GCF_005402885.1 Sphaerospermopsis reniformis | reverse complement strand
GGACATTTACTAGACGTTTCAGCCCACAGTATCTCTACCACTGTCTTCCCTCATTCTAAGCTAGAACTTATTAATAATGAATGCCTCATCCCTACTTCTTAATCAGTAATTCGTTATCCGTAATTCGTCATTCGTAATCCGTACTTCGTAATTCGTAATTCGTAATCCATAATTCGTACTACAGAACCCAGTATCCAGTCTCCAGTATCCAGTCACCAGTCCCCAGTCCCCAGTCCCCAATCACCTGTACCTAAGACAACGACATCACGCATAATTAATGTAATTATTATTTAGGTTTTCACCTGCACATCATGATGAGCGAACTGGAGCGGTATTATAGAGCTTTAGATTTAGAGCCTGGAGCAACACTAGAAGAGATTAACCAGGCTTACAAAGATTTAGTGTTTGTTTGGCATCCTGATCGCTTACCTAAAGATAACCACCGCTTACAGCAAAAAGCCCAAGACAAGATTAAAGCCTTGAATGAGGCTCGTGAAAAATTACGTTCCCTAAAAGATCAACCTCAAACTGCAAATTATTCTAGACCTACTCAACCGAAACAACCATCTTCGAGTTATTATCAACCCACACAAACAAATTACCAACCACCAAATCAAAATCCTGACTTGAGCGGGAAAGATTTTAGTCGCGCTAATTTGAGTAATAAAGACTTATCTGGCAGAAATTTGAGTTATGCTAATTTAAGCGGTTCTAATCTCAGTGATACTTTTATGCACAAAGTTAATCTTAGAGGTGCGGATTTGTCGGAAGCCAATTTATTTAGAGCTAACTTGTTGTTAGCAGATTTGAGAGACGCAAATTTACGCTCGGCTAATTTGATTGGTGCGGATCTAAGTGGTGCTGACTTGCGGGGTGCTGACTTGACAGGTGCAAGGATTCGTTCAGGCGATCGCTTGCTGGTGAAATTAATCGGTGCTAACTTAACTGGGGCTATTATGCCTGATGGCGCAATTCATCGCTGAAATACCCTGAGTTAATGACAAAAGATGAAGAACTAAGTTAACCTTCCTGCAATATGGGAAACTTAGTAATATTCCTGATGCCATGAATTTATGAAAAAGAGTATCTTACGTTACAGAAATTTTCAAATGTTCTGATTGAAGCTACTTGAGGGGGTTGATATTTTGTCTCAAAAGGTATTTAGGTTTTGCTGTTTAAATTTTCAGGAAAAAGTTAATGAAAAATTAGCGACAGTTATTACTTAGAAACTCTTGTAATTAGCGATTTTGGCAAATTGAATTGGACAAGTAATTTAATTTTTCGTATTTAGATAGTCATGAATATAGCAATAATTGGATGTGGTTATGTTGGTTGTGCAGTTGCTCAATATTGGCAGCAAAATAAAAATTTTATTATCACCGCAACCACAACAAGTCCTGACAGAGTCCCTGGACTACAAACAGTAGCTCAAAAAGTAGTAGTCACTAAAGGCAATGACTATGAATCTCTCAATTCTGTCTTAAAAAATCAAGATGTCGTCTTGTTAAGCGTAGGCGCAAAAAGTGGAACTACCTATGAAGAAACTTATTTGGAAACTGCAAAAACTGTAGTTTCTATCCTCAAGCATTCTCCCAATATTCACCACTTGATATATACAAGTAGTTATTCTATTTATGGTGATAGAAATGGTGTTTGGGTAGATGAAGAAACACCACCAGCACCCCCTAATTTTAATGCTCAAATTCTCCGCAAAACTGAAGATGTGTTACTATCAGCAGAAAATGAAAGTCTGCGGGTTTGTATTTTGCGGTTAGGGGGAATTTATGGACAGGGTAGAGAACTGGTGAAAATATTTCGTAGGGTTGCTGGTACAACTCGTCCCGGTAAAGGTGAAGAAATCACAAATTGGGTGCATTTAGATGATATTGTTAGGGCTATAGAATTTGCTCGTCTACACCGCTTACAAGGTATTTATAATTTGGTCGATGATAGCCATCTCACCAGTCGAAAATTAATTGATAATGTCCTGACAAAACATAATTTACCGAATGTGATTTGGGATGCAACAAACAAGAGTAACCATCAATATAATACCTGGGTGTCTAATCAAAAACTAAAAGATGCAGGATACGAGTTTATTCATCCCCACATCATTTTTTAGCAACTATTGAATTTGATAATTATGCCGCCAATGTTAGCTAATTCTTCTACCATTTCCGCATCTCCTACCCAGTTTTACAATTGGGTAAATTATCGTTGTGCTTATGAAGTACATCAACCGATAAATTCTGAAGTTTCAGGTGTGCCTTTATTATTAATCCATCCTATTGGTGTAGGTTTATCACGGCAATTTTGGCAGCGTTTTTACTGTGAGTGGTACAATACAAATCATGGCAATATCATTTACCAACCGGATTTATTAGGATGTGGTGAAAGTGATACACCCAGGAAAGCTTATACACCAATTGATTGGGCAAAACAATTACAGCATTTTTTACAAAAAATCGTCAAAAAACCTGTAATTTTAATAGTGCAGGGTGCTTTATTTCCAGTAGCAATTGAATTAGTCAAATTAGAACCTAATTTAATTACTGGACTGGTACTTTCTGGACCAACATCTTGGAGTATAATTACCAAAAATGCACCTCAATGGCGACAAAAATTGCTGTGGTCTATTTTTGATTCACCCATAGGTAATGCGTTTTTTCGTTATGCACGTACTCGCAAATTTTTAGTTTCTTTTTCCACAGAAAGATTGTTTGCATCAGGTGATGCTGTTGATGAGGAATGGTTAAATACTTTAATAGCAGATGCTCAAAATATGGGTGGACGCTATGCTGTATTTTCTTTTTTGGCGAGATTTTGGCAACGGGATTATAGTCATGATATTGCAGCTATGCAAAAACCGACATTAGTAGTTTTTGGAGAGCAAGCATCAGCTATTAGTAAAGAAGGGAAAACAGATACAGCAGAAGCTAATTTAGCTAGTTATCTTTCTTGTTTACCCCAAGGAAGGGGAATAAAAATTAAGGGGAGAAATGTTTTACCCTATGAATCAACGGCTGATTTTGTGGCTGCAATATCGCCATTTATTCAAGGATTAAGTAGTTGATATTCATGCTGCAATAAATAATATATTCTTGAGTCCACGCAGGTGGACTTTGTTTTTATAGGAGTGAATTATATTCACCTTTATCTTTATGTTTACTAAAATTCATCAGCAAGTCTATAATATCATTATTGAACACCACCACAGGAGTCCGTATGACCCAGATATATGAGGGAGTACGCTGGACAAGCTCAGACCTTGAACTATTGCCAGATAACGGCAACCGTTATGAGATAATTAATGGAGAATTATTTGTGACAAGAGCGCCACATTGGAAACATCAAAAAGCTGGCAACAATGTTTGTACAGAACTCACACTTTGGTCTAGAGAAACCGGTTTAGGAGAAGCTGCTACTGCTCCCGGTATTATTTTTACTGATGCTGATAATGTCATTCCTGATGTGGTTTGGGCAAGTAATGAAAGGTTAGCAACTTTATTAGATGATGATGGACATTTAACAGGTGCGCCAGAATTAGTCATTGAAGTGCTTTCTGCTGGTGTGGAAAATGAACGCCGAGATAAAGAAGTGAAATTAAAACTTTATGCTTCTAGAGGTGTGCAGGAATATTGGATAATGAATTGGCGATTACAACAAATAGAAGTTTATCGCAGAGAAAGGGCAATGTTAGTATTAGTAGAAACTCTGTTTGCTAATGATGATTTAATATCGCCTTTATTGCCTGGTTTTAGTTGTGTGGTAGGTAGTTTATTTAAGTAGAAAAATTCTTAAATTTAAAATTGAAGATTGAAAGACAAATATTTTCTAGAAATTAACTAAAATGGTACACGCAATACAAAAAACTCTCACATTGGAAGAGTTTCTGCAACTACCAGAAACGAAACCAGCTAGTGAGTATATTGAAGGTCAAATTATTCAGAAACCGATGCCACAGGGAAAACATAGTATACTTCAAGGTGAACTTGTACCTGCGATTAATGTTGTCGTCAAACCTCAAAAAATCGCTCGTGCATTTCCTGAATTACGTTGTACCTTTGGTGGACGTTCAATAGTACCAGATATTGCGGTTTTTGTTTGGGATAGAATTCCCCGTGACGAAAATGGAGAAGTTGCTAATACATTTCTCACCTATCCAGATTGGACAATTGAAATTTTATCACCTGATCAAAATCAGACCAAGGTAACTAAAAATATTTTGCATTGTTTAAAATATGGTACTCAAATGGGTTGGTTAATCGATCCAGGTGAAAGGACTATTTTTGTTTATCGTCCGCAACAACAAATTGAAGTATTTGATGAATTAGATATGTTGATTCCTGTACCGTCTTTTGCTGGTGATTTACAATTGACGGTTGGTGAGTTGTTTGGGTGGTTGTTAGAGTGAAAATAAATAAATATTCTTTACTGGGTTAATGAGTAGTTTACCAAGATGCTGTAAAATATAATCAACCTTTGCTAACTTTGCTATAAAATTATGAGAGTTAAGCAGCTAAAAATGCAATCCTTTCGGGGAATTGGTGATTTAACAATAGATTTTGATGAAAAAGAACCAACCGTATTTATTGGGATTAATGGTGTAGGTAAATCAAGTATTCTTGATTGTTTAGCGATTTTATTATCGCGCTTTTCTAGTGCGATTCAACACTCGACTGGTTCAGGAAGATCATTTACAGAGGAAGACATAAAAAATGAAAAAAATGAAACGCATAATGAGATAATAACTAATTTTGAATCTCAAAAATTTACTTGGTCTTTAACTAAGGTTAAAAAAGGACGCATTAAAGATACAAGTAGCAATTTATCCGAAATAAACAAGATTGTTGAAAATATTAAATATCAATTATCTTCCTCCGAACAATATAACCTTCCTGTTATCATTTATTATTCAACTAATCGTGCAGTTCTTGATATTCCTTTAAAAATCAAAAAACAACATTCATTTACACAAATAGATACTTATGAAAATGCTCTAGCTGGTACAGGGAGCGAGTTTAGAATTTTCTTTGAATGGTTTAGAAAACAAGAAGATTTAGAAAATGAATTACGGCTAGAAAATAATCCTAATTATCGAGATAAACAGTTAGAAGCTGTTAGACAAGCTATATCTTCATTAATTCCTAATTTTACTAAATTGCGTGTACGTCGTTCTCCTTTGAGAATGACATTACAAAAAGATAGTGAAGAATTAATAGTTAATCAATTATCAGATGGGGAAAAATGCTTATTAGCAATGGTAGGAGATTTAGCGAGAAGATTAGCTATTGCTAACCCTGGGTTAGAAAATCCACTTGATGGTTATGGAGTAGTTTTAATTGATGAAATTGAACTACATTTACATCCCAAATGGCAAAGAAAAATTATTCCAGCTTTAACTAGAACATTTCCTAATTGTCAGTTTATAGTTACTACTCATTCACCGCAAGTAATTGGAGAAATTAAACCTCAAGGAATTTATATCTTAGAAAAAACAAATGATGGTATAATTGCCAAGCGTCCAGAAAGTTCCTATGGTAGAGATAGTAATCAAATTTTAGAAGACTTAATGGATGTTCCTGACCGCAAACAAGAAATTAAAGATCGTTTTCTAGAGTTGTTCAGGTTAATTGATAATGGTAAAATTACTGAAGCTAGACAATTAAAACAAAGTCTTGAACAAGATATTGGATATAATGATCCAGAATTTGCCAGTGCAGATGTCCTGATTAGAAGAAGAGAGATTTTGGGTAGATGAAATATATTAAAAAGAATCTAGAACCATCAAGTTTTTACAAGTGGAAAGCTCAAGAAAATGATGATTGGAAACCTAGTTGGAATAACTTTCAGAAACCTGAAAAAACTGATGTTCACAATGAATTATTAAAAGAACAAGGATATATATGTTGCTACTGTGGAGTTCGTATTACAGTAGAAGTTAGTCATATTGAACATTTTAAACCCCGTAAAACATATCCAAATTTAGCACTAGAATACTCTAATTTTTTAGCTTCTTGTCCAGGAGAAGGTGACGAACCAGACTGGAAAAATTCTCAAAAAATACCTCCTGCACAAAAACACTGTGGACCAAAGAAAGGGTATTGGTATGATGAAAATTTGACACTTTCTCCCTTGTTAGAAAACTGCGCTGAATACTTTAGGTATACAGGTTTTGGAGAAATTATAGCTAGTGATAATGATACAATGATGGATGCGGCAAAGGCAACAATTGATAATCTAGGACTGAATCAACCTATATTACAAACTTCACGACGTAAGGAAATTCAAAAGATATTACCACTGATTGATGGATGTTCTAGCGAAGAAATTCAATTGCTAATTAAAGGATATCAATAATTTGATTCTAATGGACAATTAACTCCATTTTGTGCTGCAATTATTTACATTCTGAAGAGTTACTTTGATGAAACAGGTTAAAAGATGAAAATTATTCCTAATTTTTCAATTGTTGGTGAATGAGTGATCCAGTGATGTACAATAGACCTGTCCGAAATATATAACGGAAAAATGGTAGAACGGTAAATGGAAAATATACCGTGGTTCTACCAAAGATGAAAAATATTACCAATTATATACATATGTACCCAAAACGCGCTAGGGGT
>NZ_BJCE01000270.1:0-6635 GCF_005402885.1 Sphaerospermopsis reniformis | reverse complement strand
ATTATCGGTTTTTACCTAAGACTATCATCCGAATGCTGATGCTTCCAGCACGCTTCGCGAACGCCCCTACATTGTTGACGCGAAACCTAAATCAAAATGTGGTTTATTTACCTGAAAATAGCTGTAATCTCCCCATCTCCCCAATCATCAATCACCAGTCCCCAATCACCAATCACCAATCACCGTTTATCTACCAACACCTACATATTGGAAACCCGCTCTTACCATCGTTTCCGGGTCCAAGAAGTTACGACCATCAATCATAACGGCGTGGTTCATTAATTTTGCCATTTTTGCATAGTCCAAAGTGCTGAACTGTTGCCATTCGGTAACGAGTACCAAAGCATCACAGCCATCAGCCAGTCTTTCGGCATCGGTTTCTACCAATACTCCTGAAAGACCATGACGCATACCTGTTTGGGAAATAATCGGGTCATAAGCTTTGACTTTAGCTCCCAGTCGATTGAGTTGCTCAATCAAGTTGAGTGCAGGAGCATCCCGTAAATCGTCTGTATCGGGTTTGAAGGTTAAACCGAGTAGTCCCACAGTTTTACCTTTGAGGATTTTTAAAGCTTGTTGTAATTTTTCCAAAGCAATCAAACGCTGACGTTCATTCACACTCACAGCAGCTTTGAGTAACTGGGCTTCATATCCATAATCATCAGCGGTGTGAATTAGTGCTGATACATCTTTCGGGAAGCAAGAACCACCCCAACCTATGCCCGCTTGCAAGAACTTGTTACCAATTCGGGAATCTAAACCAATACCTTTTGCTACTTGGGTAACATCAGCACCAACGCGATCGCAAATATTTGCCACTTCATTAATAAAACTAATCTTAGTTGCCAAAAAAGCATTGGCAGCATATTTAATCATCTCTGCTGAACTCAAGTCGGTCACCAGCACTGGTACAGGTGGTAAAGACTGATCAACAGCAAACTTGCGTTTTACAATCGGAGCATAAAGTTCCTTCATCATGGCGATCGCCTGTTGACTGTTCCCTCCCAAAACAATCCGATCCGGGTTAAAGGTGTCGTAAACTGCTGAACCTTCCCGCAAAAACTCTGGATTACTCACAACATCAAAGTGAGCGGAAATTTCCGGTGGTTTTTCCTCAGCAGATGAACCACCTACCGCCACCAATGACTTCTGACGTTCAACAATACCATCTAAAACAATCATCCGTACCCAGTCACCAGAACCGATGGGTACTGTAGATTTATTCACAATTACCTTATAACCGCCATTGAGATTAGCTCCAATCCCACGCGCTACAGCTTCCACATAACGGGTATCACTTTCACCATTAGGTAATGGCGGAGTTCCCACAGCAATAAACAGAATTTCCCCGTGGGCAACTCCCCCAGCCATATCCGACGAAAATTGAATATTTCCACTATTAATAGCAGCTTGCATAATTTCCGAAAGTCCAGGCTCGAAAATTGGCGACTGCCCAGATTTCATTAACTTTAGTTTCTCTTCGTTGTTATCTATGCAGATGACATCATGACCAATATAAGCTAAACAAACTCCTGTGACTAAACCCACATAACCAGTCCCGATTACACAAACACGCATTTTTTAAACTCCTCGTTTTTTTATTATCAGTCATTGGTTATTAGTCATGAGTTGTTGGTTAACAAATGACTAATGAGAACTGACTATAGACTAATCATTAGTTTTGATACGTTGACGGAAATCTTCTACTGTTAGTTTTAACCCTTCTTGTAAAGGAATGGTAGGTTGCCAATTTAATAAAGTTTTTGCCTTGGTAATATCGGGACGACGACGACGAGGATCATCGGAAGGTAGGGGTTCAAACTTAATTTCTGCATCTGGGTTAACCATATTTTGTACTGTCTGTGCCAGTTCTAAAATAGTGTATTCATCAGGATTACCCAGATTTACAGGTCCGATGTAATCACCATTCATCAGCCTCATTAGACCTTCAACTAGATCAGATACATAGCAAAAGCTGCGAGTTTGTTTACCTTCACCATACACGGTTAAAGGAACTCCCTTTAATGCTTGCACAACCAAGTTACTGACTACCCGACCATCGTTTTCTAACATCCGTGGTCCATAGGTGTTAAATATTCTGGCTACACGAATATTAACTTTATTTTCTCGGTAGTAGTCAAATGTCAAAGTTTCCGCAATTCTTTTACCTTCGTCATAGCAGGAGCGGATACCAATAGGATTAACACTACCACGATAATCTTCGGTTTGGGGATGGATTTCTGGATCACCGTAAACTTCACTGGTGGAAGCTAATAAAAATCTCGCTTTCACCCTTTTAGCTAACCCCAACATATTCAGGGTTCCCATCACATTAGTTTTGACGGTTTTAATGGGGTTGTACTGGTAATGCACCGGAGAAGCAGGACAAGCCAAATGATAGACTTGATCCACTTCTAAGCGAATTGGCTCAGTAATATCATGACGGATCATCTCAAAATAAGGGTTATTGAACCATTTGAGGAGATTGCGTTTATTTCCCGTATAGAAGTTATCCAAACATATAACTTCATGTCCATCAGCCATTAGTCGGTCTATCAGATGAGAACCAATAAACCCAGCACCGCCAGTCACTAAAATTCTCATAGTTTCCCAATTATTTTCTAGATATTTCCAGGGGTATTATCCTTATTTTTAGATTACCCGGCTTCAGTATATTAATACATAGTTAAGGAAAATAACTCTCAGTAGATTAAGCAATTTTCCCACAGAGCCTGTACAAAATTATTATTGATTTTCTTTTATCTTCTAAATGAATTTGGAATTTTCTGTTATTTTTCATCAAATCTTCAACATAATCTAAAAAATGTCAAGTTTTTTTACAAGAAGTGTCGCCAGTGATGATGAATTAAATAATGAGCAAGTCCTAAGTTGACAATTTCATAGACAAAACTATACTTGTATTAACAAAAATCAATATATTTTTAGGAAAAAATCAACTACTTGATATATAATACGGTGATATCAAGTATTGAATTGAGACTATTGCCGACGCGAAAACCAAGCAATGATGGTGGTATTCTTTTTCAGAAACTTAATTGGAACACAATCGCGTCTGGCTAAGGCGTGAAAGTCTACTGAGGGATAACTGCTCCCATGCTCCCGTTGAAGTAGAAAGTAAAGTCTAGTTTTGTCTAGGTTTTATATAGCAGAATTGTGGTTAGTATTTTTGTGAAACCGCTATTTTATTGTGGTTAATATTTGACAAAGCAAGTGTATGATGGCGTTGTGGTTCTCCCAGAATGATTATGGAGCAGGTAAGTTGCCTAGCTAATTCGCTGGTAACATCACTCATAGCTAACCCTCCAGGGATAGTACGATTACGGATAAAAGGCAATACAACTAAATCATACAATCTTGCAGCCTGTAAAATAGCTTGAGCAGGATTTTCATGAGTGAAAATTTGAATTTCTGGTGGATTTGGCACAGCTAAATTAGATACCCATTGGGATAAATGCTCTCTTCTGGCAGAAAGTTGACTAGCACTGGTGCGGCGATCGCAAACATTGAGAAGAGTAATCTGGCTTTGATTAGCATCTGCCAAGGTTTGAGCAAATTGTACAGGTGTAAGTGCTGGCGTGGTTAAATTTTCTATCGGCACTAAAATACGCTGAATTTTTTTTGGTGATTCTACCAGACGTGCCACAGCCACTGGACAATGGGAAGCCCAAAGCACATTATCAATGACATTCCCTAATAAACGCGCCCGCAAACCAGTACGTTTACCCCAACCTATAATAATCAAATTCGCTTTTTGTTCACGAGCAGTCCTGCATATTCCAGGAGCGAAAGCATCATCAATTCTCAGTAATGGTTCTGCTGGTGCGCCTAATAACTGACTTTGTGCAATGGCTTTAGCCAATAACTTTTCACTGTGCTGCCAAGCGGTATCTAACTGGGGTGCATCCATTTGAGATGTAGCATGAGCGATCGCTAATGGTAAAACTTTACCCTGGGATTGACAGGCTAATAAGGCCGCCATTTCCATCAAATACTTTTGCGTTTGGGGATTTTGGATAGGTACGATGATAGTAAAATTACCCTGAGATGATTGTGATTGCTGCTGAGAAAAAGTAATTGGTGATACTTCTTCCACCGATGAACAGGTCAAATTCACAGCACACCCAGCAGCCATGAGACTTGTCAGCCAAGGTCCCAAAGTCGCTGTAATCAGCACCAAGATAATGGCAGTGTTTAATACCTCTCCTGACAGTACACCAGACCTGTATCCCCCTACAGCCACCGCTAATGTTGTACCTCCCAAGGGAAGAGATAGTGACCAAATAGTTAGTGTTTCCTGCCAACTATAGCGGTAAACCAACCTTGCCAACACAGATGCCATAAATTTGCCGACAATCAAACCCACTAAAATTAATAGTAATAACTTGATTGTGCTGTACCCAGCAAAGAAGCTAGGTAAATCAATCCTTAAACCTAAGTCAATAAAGAAAATAGGAATAAATAAAACACTGCCGATAAATATTAATTTTTCTTTAACTGGTCCTTCGCCTATAGCTTCATTAACGGCTAAACCTGCCAGGAAAAAGCCCACAATTTTGTTTAAACCCATCAGTTGTGCAATGACAACTGCCAGAAATACAGACATCAACACACACAAAAACTTGTTACCCTCCTCATCCCCAGAACGGCGGAAAAATTCTTGGATCGCCCAATCAAAACCGACTAACACTATCATGAAGTATATTATTACCCAGCCTAATATAGTTATTAGTTGAGAAAATTTGGATAACCCACCATGAAAGCTGGTGATAGCAACAGTTAAGATTAGCAGTGTGCCGATATCTTTAAAAATTGTGGCTCCCATTGTCATAGTCACAGCCTGATTATTTGTCAATCCCAAACGATTGATAATTGGATATGCCAAAAGAGAGTGAGAAGACAGGAAGCAGCCTATTAGTATAGAACTATGCCAACTAAAGTCCAAAAATCGTCCTCCTAATGTTCCTAGCATCAGGGGTAAAAGGAAACTAAAAGCACCAAATATTAAGGAACGACTTTGCTGTTGACGGAAAAGTGGGATATTAAATTCCAATCCGGTGATAAACATCAAGTAAACTAACCCAATGTCTGATAGCAAGGCCATCATTGGCAATTCAGGTTCAAATAAGCGCCAACCTGATGGACCTAGTACCACTCCAGAGCCAACCAAACCTACTAATGCTGGCAATCTTAGTCGCTCAAAGAGGATAGGTATAACAAAAATAACTAACAGTAAAATAGCCAAGGGAACAATAGGTTCTGGTCCTAGAACTTGAAAGGTTGGATCTAACGTCAGAACTTGTGACACAAGTGGCATCATAAAAAACATTTATCAGTTATCAGTTGTCAGTTATCAGCTATTAGGAGTTCAAAAATTTCCAGGACTCAGGAGTTATACACTGAATACTGAATGTTGAATGTTAAATGTTGAAGTTTTGTCGCTCCCTGCTCGCTACCTATTCCCTATTCCCTATTCCCTATTCCCTATGGGTGAATTTGGCTCAAAATAAAGCGTAGTCGATCATAATCGTCTTTTAGCAGTACACTGAGATGGCGACCAGCTTTAATCAGCCATTCTCTGTCAGCTTTGCGTAATTGGTAAACTTCACGAATAGCAGATGCAGCTAAAGATTCTACTGGCGCACCATTAATCAAAAGTAACGTCCTTAAAAAATCTAATTTTTCTGTGAACCTGACGATCGCTTCTGGTTGACACCGATAAACCGCTTGATGTATTTGGGGCGGACGTGGTGGGAGATACTGATACACTCCTTGGTTACTGAGATTTTGTGACTGCTGCTCAAATCCAACAATTGCCGCCCGAAATTCTGTTCTGAGCATAGCAAATATCTGGGGTTGTTCTTCTCGCAAAGTTTGCAAAGACAAACCCAACGCCCTAGCCCGGTGTACAGAATCTATGGGCATAGTTGTGGCATGATATACTACAGCATAGATTTGATTCCCAGATTCTTCATCTACAGCACAAACCCAACTACCAAAAGGTGGCATAACTGGAAAACTCAAGTCTTCTGGTTCTAGACATTGCGCCAAAAATTCGGTAGTTGTGGTTTCGATCACCTCCGCAATGTGGTGAGGATGGCGATCGCCTGTCGCAAACTGTGGTAAGGGTAGACGCATGACAATCAGTTATCAGTTAACAGTTATCAGTTATCATCTGTCTTTTATCAACTGTGGACAAATGACAACTGACAAATGACAACTGACTAATGATGACTAATGATGACTAATGATGACTAATGACGAAAGAATTATTTTCCTTTTTTCTTGGCAGTAGTTTCTACGAGTTCTAATTCTGGCAAGCGGAAGGTAATAATTTTGTCCCAGTTACCACCTTCAAACAGTACAGCTACTTTACCATCACTTACTCGTTGCACAAGTCCTTCATACCGATAGTATGTATCTGCGGGATTTTTGACGCGAACAGTGGCTCCAGGCAGAATCATGTTTTTACCCTCAATTTGTTCTCTTTTATTAGCTTAATATTAGTTGATGGTGATTGGTAATTGGTAATTGGTAATTGGTGATTGGGAAAATCAAATTGATTACCCAGTCCCCAGTCCCCAGTCCCCAGTCCCCAGTCCCCAGTCCCCAGTCCC
>NZ_BJCE01000269.1:0-6735 GCF_005402885.1 Sphaerospermopsis reniformis | reverse complement strand
CGTTCTCAGTGCTGTATTTTTCTATTAAACGTTATTTTCCCTTACCAGAAGATTGGTTTCGCTTCCGGTTTTTCAGTAATTGGTTTTTCTGGGGACTGGGTGGCTACTGCACAGCTTTACCCATAGTTCTGAAGTATAACCGTGGAGGAAAGTTCTACCACTCACAGGACCAATTTCACCACTACAGAAACAACCACCCATAGGAATGTCATGGAAATAACTACTAAATAACTGGGAATCAAAATTGGGTTTTCCGTAAAGTCCTGTACCACGTCCCACACAACTAAACATTAACGCCCCTAAAGCAGAGGATGAATTGCTATTTTCAGCTTGATATTCTTGCAAGAGAAATTCTAATTCTTCAGCAGAGGCTTGAGCATCCCGCAAATGAAATTGTAACCTTTGACCAGGACGGACACGATCGCCAATAGCGATCGCCCCTGCGGCTGGATCTACTCCTAGTAAGTTGCGAATGAGAAAATCACCTTGCTTTAAAGAAAGCTTAAATTCATTCATTGCCAACCCCACAAACAAAGAATGCTGCGCCAGCATTTTTTCCTTATCACTGAGGCGATCAATTAAATTTCGCAACACCGTCAAAGGAACTTGTTCATCCAACTCCAAAATAATATTGCGTTCAGCTTTAGTCACCTGTAATGGTTCACCAATAGGACGGCATCCTTGAGCGACAACACTTTTCAGCACAATATCACCACTCAAAGCCACACCCACAGTACCCTGACGATATAAGCGATCATTGCAAAATAAGCCGATGCGATCGCTGCCAAAACCTCCGCCGACCTGTCCCCCCACAACCACCGAACCAGGGTAAGCAAAATCCAAGCCCTGCAACAAATCATTAGTTCCTGAAGAAAAAGCACTAGACAACAAAATAAACTGGGGTACAGATGATGGTGGCACACCCACTAAATCAATCCAAGCATTTGGTGAGCTATCCAAATCAGGTAACTGATCGCCCAAAATATGAAAAGGGCGAACATCGACACCAGGAAGATGCGCCAACGTCAAACTAATCGCCGCTTCCCCTTCTATTTCCTGAATTTGGTTTTCTGAGTTCGTCCCCACCACACCCGCAGCACCACAACCAATCAGCACTGGTACAGACAGCTTTTCTGCCAGCAATGGTAGAAGTCGGGAATACTCACTCGCAAAAGCAGACGAAATGAATACCAGCCCCAGATCCGCAGGTGCTGTTAAAGATGAAACAGCTTGTTCTACCACATCTGAAACAGCTGCTTCCAAAGAATGACGGGTTGATAGGGCATTTGCCCACTGCATTTGGTCTGCCATGATTGCTGGACTTGTTTTTGTGTTGAGGCTAGTAGTTTGTGTTATCCAGGGAGATATTGCATCTTATCAGAATTGACAAGCTGAATGGGGCGTTTACTCCTATATTCATTTAAATATTAAATATATTGTATGCTTCTTTTTCGGTAGTTATACCCTGCCAAATCTTAAAACATTAAGAGAAATCCGGGTATAGTTGTGGTAATTTGCTGTATTAGTAAGCGATAATCACCATCGCAGTCTAACTGAGCAACTAAGTGGTTAGAATAGTAAGCGAACATTAAAGCAAAAACCGCAATTTTGGATTTTCTCTACTTAGTATAAACAAAACCCAGCGAGATTAACGCAATGACAAACACTCAAGAAACAACCAACACCATTCAAGAAAAAATTCAAGCTGAAGTTGAACAAGCTCGTGTTGTCTGTGATATTTCCGGCAGCAACTCCGCAGAATGTGCTGCTGCTTGGGATGCAGTCGAAGAATTGCAAGCGGAAGCTTCCCACCAGCGTCAAACCAAACCTAAAAACTCTTTAGAGCAATACTGTGATGCTAACCCAGATGCAGATGAGTGTCGGCTTTACGAGGACTAGAGATTTAACTAATCACTCTTAACTAAGGCAGGAGTCCGTTATTGTCATGGGGTTTATACCCCCCCTCACAGGGGTAGGTTTTTAATATGATCTGTGAAGGCAAGACCAGGAAGACAAGGAAGGCTTGTCCTGAGCGTAGTCGAAGGGATGGACAAGGAAGATTTTATACGGACAATGGTTTTTTGACGGGCTATTTTTGTGACTAAAAGTACAGACTTTGTACTGTTTTCCTCCCTTGTCACCTTGTCCACCTTGTCCACCTTGTCTTGCCCTGACGACAATGTAAAATACCTACCCTTGTGAGTTATACCCCCCTCCAAAAACTTTTCTCCTTCAATAGCATTAGCGTAGCCGCACGAAGTCCGGTTTTAGACCCGATTGTTTTGATCATCTCTCAAATCACTGGTCATAAACCTGATCAGGAGACAAATCAAGTCAAAAGTCAAAAGTCAAAAGTCAAAATTACAAAACTTCTGTCTTTTGCCTTTTGCTTGTTGCCTCCTTTAGCGAAGGTAGGAGGCAGGATACTGATAGCTGACGGCTGAATGCTTACAAAAACAACCTTAATTCTACGGTATTAACTAATAAAAACTATGCCACAACTTTGGTTTCGCTCCTATGTCTGGATGGATTATAGATTAGCATTATTATTTAGCTTAATTATTCCCCTGATTCTTCTGATTTGGGCATTTGTACAAAAAGCAGATGGTATACAACGCTTGCTAATAATTTACTGGCGGGTTGCCAGTTTATTGGCCATCACAGTTTACTTAATGATTGGTGGGTTGGCAGTCAGTTTTATCACTGGTTTAATGGCTCGTATTCTCATTCCCATTTCTCTTTGGTTTTGGGTTGATATCAACGATGAAATTGAGTATCAACCGAAAAGTATTTTGAAATTAATTTTCACATCTTGGCGTTGGGCAATGACGATTTATTCCCTGTTAGGTGTAATTAGTTTTGCACCTTTCTTAAGTTGTGCTTTTTCAGAAAATGCCCTCAAATCTAACTACTGTAGAGTTTGGTTAGAAGCACCATTAATGTTTAAAGATTATTTCCATTATAATAGCAAACCAGCTTTTCTTGGGTTTTTGGGCATAATTGGCTTAGTAATTTATGTAGTTTATCTCAGCTATTTTGTATTAGTAAAACTAGGTAAACATGGCAGAAACTCCACACAGTAGTAACATATTAAATAAGGCAGAGGCAGGAAGCTTAGTTGAGGGGGATTTATACCCCGATACCAAAACTTTTCCCCTGAAAAGGCTAGGTTTTCAACCCGATTGTTTCGTATAAAAAAAATAAATAATGCAAATACTCAATTAACTTGTAAAATATCCTTTTGATGAATAATTCCATTGGTAAAAGGCTAGAACAATACACCGTCAAACGACATCAAGAAGTTCTATTAGTAACCATCAATATTGCTGATGAACAAGATAAAATTGCTGTTTTCAAGGGATTTTCTAGTTCTTTGATGCGTCCCACAGCTTTTGATCCAGATGTGCCTGTCTTACCTGATGATGCCATAATTGTAGCTATTGACCGCATAGCCTGTCCTTATAATCCTGAATCTCCCCGTTATATTCAACAAGGTATTTCTTGGGAAGCTATGAAAGCTTTATTGTTAGAAGTAGGTGTTTAGTTTAGGTGACAGGTGACAGGTGACAGGTGACAGCAGGTGGGGAGATGGGGAGATGGAGAAGTCAGGGGGAACAGGGGAAGTAAATAACCTAATCAACTATCAACTATCAACTATCAACTATCAACTATCAACTATCAACTATCAACTATCAACTATCAACTATCAACTATCAACTATCAACTATCAACTATCAACTATCAACTATCAACTATCAACTATCAACTATCAACTGTCAACTATCAATTATCAATTATCAACTATCAATTATCAATTATCAATTATCATGTCCCGTTCTGGTTACACTCTCCCCGTTTTTGCTGGTGCTGCTGCTATTGCGGCTTTACATTGGTTGCGTCATCGTCAACCATTAAATGTAATTAATATTGATTTAATTACACCTGCTGAAATAGCAGAAATACCAATTGAGCAAGTAGCGGGAATATCGGAAAATGCAGCTTTAGCTATTACTCGCAGTGATCCGGGTGATAATCTAGACTTGACAAAAAATACACCAATTTGGGCAACAGTAGAATGGTATCACGGAGAAGGTGAAAGTGTTGTTATTAAAGGTGGAGAAGGAGTTGGCAAGCAAATTAATGGTGAACAAAAAGCTGCAATTTATACTTATGCTCAAAAGTTGTTAACGGAAAACTTGCAGCGACTTTTAGCACCAGGGGAAAAAATCATCGTCACAATTATTTTACCAGAAGGGCGATCGCTGGCGGTGAGAACTTCTAACGCTGCTTTTGGAGTAGTTGAAGGACTTTCTTTATTAGGAACAAGCGGTATTTCCCAACCTTTAAGCACACCAGATCAACTAACAGCTTTTCGCAGTGATTTACAAAACAAAGCTAGTGAGTTTCAAAGCTTAGTTTTTTGTATTGGCGAAAATGGCTTAGACTTAGCACAAAAACAGGGAATAAACCCGCAACAACTGGTAAAAACCGCCAACTGGTTAGGACCTTTATTAGTAGAAGCAAATCTTTTAGGAGTCAAAGAAATCTTATTATTTGGTTATCATGGAAAATTAATGAAACTAGCAGGGGGAATTTTTCACACCCATCACCACCTGGCAGATGGCCGACGGGAAATTTTAGCTGCCCATTGTGCTATCTTGGGTTTACCATCTGCCGAAGTAGAGGTAGTATTTCACAGTCCCACCGCAGAAGCAGCTTTAAAACATCTCCGAGACTTAGATAGCAAAACTGCTAGTAATTGGACTGATCAAGTTTATGGCAGCATTGCCGCAACCATTGATACTCGCTCTCAAGAATATATCAAAAGTCATCTTGACCAAGATATTAACACCACAGTATGCGGTTCTGTGCTTTTCGACCGCAACCGAGAAATTATCATCAAGAGTAAAACTGGTTGTGTCTTAATGGAAAAATTATGTTAACTTAATATGAATAATCATAAATAAAGCAAATAAATAATTTTTTGTATACCTACTCCAGAGTGATTTTTCGCGGTTAATAATAAGCCAAATTTATCGGCTCAATAGGTGCGTCCATAGTCGTATCTATATACAGTAATATATCAGTATAATGTAGTACACATTTTCATAATATTTACTTATGTGGGTTGGATATCCTTACCCAACCTTGTGTACCTCATCAACATGAAATTTGCTGTATTTTAGGTTTCTCGACCATTATTAGCCTAAAAAGCTATTAGCCCAAAAAGCCGGAAATGGTAACTGACGTTTTTACTATCAAAGACACACTCTCACCATCATGAATACAGCGCTGACTCTACCAACCGAAGCAGCACCCCAAACTCAGGAAAATTTGGGGCAGTTAAATCGCCAAATGATTGTTATTCTAGACTTTGGTTCTCAATATTCAGAACTAATCGCTAGACGTATCCGCGAGACTCAAGTATATTCTGAAGTGCTATCCTATCGCACCACAGCAGAACATTTACAGAAACTCAACCCCAAAGGGATAATTTTATCTGGTGGTCCCAATTCAGTTTATAGCGAAAACGCGCCCCATTGTGATCCAGAAATTTGGAAATTAGGCATCCCCATCTTAGGTGTATGCTATGGGATGCAGTTGATGGTTAACCAACTGGGAGGAGAAGTCACCAAAGCGGATCGGGGTGAATATGGTAAAGCATCATTATATATAGATGATCCCACGGACTTGTTAACCAACGTCGAAGATGGTACAACCATGTGGATGAGTCATGGTGACTCAGTGACAAAAATGCCACCAGGGTTTGAATTATTAGCACATACAGAAAATACTCCCTGTGCGGCCATTGCTGACCATGATAAAAAATTTTATGGTGTACAGTTTCATCCTGAAGTAGTACATTCCCTGGGTGGTTTAGCATTAATTCGTAACTTTGTTTACCACATCTGCGACTGTGAACCTACTTGGACGACTGCGGCTTTTGTAGAAGAAGCAATTCGGGAAATTCGCGCTAGAGTGGGAGATAAACGGGTATTATTAGCACTTTCTGGCGGTGTAGATTCTTCTACTTTGGCATTTTTGCTACATAAAGCTATAGGTGATCAATTAACCTGTGTGTTTATTGATCAAGGCTTTATGCGGAAATTAGAACCAGAAAGGTTGTTAAAATTGTTTGAAGAACAGTTTCATATTCACGTAGAGTATGTCAATGCACGCGATCGCTTTATTTCTGCTATTGCAGGTATTACCGATCCAGAAGAAAAACGCCGTATTATCGGTCATGAATTTATTCGCGTTTTTGAGGAAACATCCAAAAAGCTTGGTCACTTTGACTATTTAGCACAGGGTACACTTTACCCAGACGTGATTGAATCTGCTGACACTAACGTTGACCCGAAAACCGGTGAACGAGTAGCAGTGAAAATTAAGAGTCATCACAACGTTGGTGGTTTACCCAAAGACTTGAGATTTAAACTTGTTGAACCTTTGCGGAAACTCTTTAAAGATGAAGTTCGTAAAGTAGGCCGTTCCATTGGTTTACCAGAAGAAATTGTTCAAAGACAACCTTTCCCCGGTCCTGGTTTAGCGATTCGGATTTTAGGCGAAGTGACAGCCGAAAGGTTAAATATTTTACGTGATGCTGCATACCCCCGATGGCGGGAAGCGTCCTTCCTCTTACCTCATTCTGGGAGTAGTAAATGCCCTAGAACCTAAATTAGCCCAGTTGATGTTTCCTTTTGCCAAATTAAATCCTGATGCTGATACTCTAAT
>NZ_BJCE01000268.1:0-6782 GCF_005402885.1 Sphaerospermopsis reniformis | reverse complement strand
AAGTGTGCATTTTTGGGGATTTCAAGAGATGGCAAAGAAATTTTCAAATCTCCTCCTGACTCCTGACTCCTGACTCCTGACTCCTGACTCCTATGCCCTCACGGAAAGACTTTCTCAGCAACCCCTAGTGTAGAGATCGCCCTAATTTTCAGCAATGGTAGATAAATTGCTATGATAGATGAATATTCAACACTGTTACAGCTAAGGAGGAAAGATTTTGTATACAGCAGTAATTAAACAATCCGGTGATTGGTGGTTGGGTTGGATTGAAGAAATACCTGGTGTAAATTGTCAGGAAGCAACGCGAGAGAAATTATTAGAAAGTTTACGAATTACACTTTTAGAGGCATTAGAGTTTAACCGTCAAGATGCTATAGAAGCTGCGGGTAGTGATTATGTTGAGGAAGCGATCGCACTATGAAGCGTGGGGATTTATTACGCCATTTACAGGAGTGCGGTTGTGAGTTGATTCGTGAAGGTTCTCGCCATTCTTGGTGGTGGAATCCTGAGAAAAACAGAAGATCAGCTATTCCTCGACACCAAGAAATAGATGATATTTTGGCGAAAAAGATTTGTAAGGATTTAGGTATACCTTTTACACGATGAGAGTAAATTATGTTCTATGCAAGAGTCTTTTGAAACTCCTGAATATTTATCCGCATGATGCGTTGATATTCTTCTATAGACAGAACGACAGCAACGTCACGATTTTCCTGACGGATGATCACAGTTTCACGTTGTGCTTTATCTAGGATTGAGGCAAATTTTTGTTTAGCTTCGGTATCGGAAATAAATTGCATAATTACACCTCTCTTATTTTTTTAATATAAACAAAATAAATACATTGTCCATAATTTATCCCTCCTTTAACCTCTGTCCATACAAACTTAAAGCATTCTCCCGTAAAATTCCCAATCCTATTTCCTCCGCTTCTTTAACAGTAATATCTGTATCTTTAATTGCCTGATCTAATACTTCTCCTAACAATTGACGACCCCATTTTGCACCTAAATAATACAATTCGGGGATAGAATGAGCATCAGATGAATACATTAATTTTGTGGTAGGGATTAATTCCAAAAGTTGCCTAATTGTATTTCGCATTCCGGCTACACTTAAAAAAGGAACTGCTAAACCAAAATCTAGATAAACCTGGGGATACATTGATGCTAAATATCCCGCTTCTCTCATGTAAGGATAGGAAGCATGAAGCAAAACTAAAGGCGCGTTTTTATATTGAGGACATTCTATCAAATATCGTAAATTTAAAGGATTTGCTAATCTTAAATCTAAATCTGGATCTCCTAAACCAGTGTGTAATTGTACAGGTATTTTATATTTAGCAGCAACTATCAACGATTGTTGTAAAATAAAATCTATTAATTGTTTATCATTTAATCGTAAAGGCAGATCATTTTTTTTCTGTAGTTTTTTAAAATCATAAAAATGCACAGCAGCAACCGCGGGTGCAACAGGTCGAATATCTAACCCACTACGATAACAGGCGATACTTTTAAACGCTACAATGTCAGGGGATGGAGGATCAATTTCTTTGATAAAAGCATTGACAAAAGTGTGAAATTCGTCAATTTGTGAAAGTAGTTTTTCCGCTAATAATTCTAAGCGTAAAATTCTTTTGACCGTGGTAAATTGTTGATGCCAAGAAATTGGTAAGATATTTTCCGGGGTTAAACCATCATCTAAATATATTGCTTCTAAGTTAGCAGCTTCAAAATATATTCTGGTTAAATTTTCTAGTCCTAAATTTTGCCGATGTGCTAAAATTGCTGTTTCTTCGGGTTCACAGTTTAATAATGTAGCAATTTCTCGTAAACTGCGGCGGTAAAATAAGGTATGTTTAGCGTGATAATTTACTATTTCTGGATCATAACCTTCTGTAAAAGCGGCTGCAAAGGGATAATTTGCAGCTACTTCTGATTTTAATATGTTATGGGCGTGTTGTTCAATGAGGGGAATTTCCGAGAGATTCATGGATGGTTAAGATTTTTGAGATGTAAGTATTCAGGTATCTGGGTTTCTGTGTCAGCTTTTTACAGTTTCTGACATTGGATTAATTTTACATTTAATATCGATCTTTCCAAACATGAAGTTAAAATATTTAACTATTTTTGATAAAAATTTGCAAATAAATATACTTAAAATCTGGTATATTTGGGAAATATTTGGATAATCTTGTTATACTTGAATGATAGTTAACAATAAGCTAACAATATTATATTTTATGCAAACACAAACCCGAACCTATACACCAGAAGAATATCTAGAACTGGAAGAGAAAGCAGAATATAAAAACGAATACCGTGATGGAGAGATTATACCAATGGCAGGAGGAACAACAAATCATAATAAAATTGCCCTGAATTTTGCTGCTGCTTTAAAATACGGATTAAAAAAGCAAAATTATGATGTTTATATTGGTGATGTCAGGTTGTGGATACCCCGTTATCGTCAATATACATACCCTGATGTGATGCTAATTAAAGGTGAACCTATTTATCAAAATGCAAATACAACTACTGTGATGAATCCTTTATTAATTGCTGAAGTTTTATCTAAATCAACTAGCAATTATGACCAAGGTGATAAGTTTCTTTATTATCGCTCAATTCCTGAATTTAAAGAATATATTTTAATCAATCAATATCAATATCATGTCATGCACTATGTAAAAACAGATGATGGGAAATGGATATTTACAGAATTGGAATCTGAATCAGATACTTTAACACTGCAAAATCTAGATTTTCAAATTGATTTTCAGGATTTATATGAACAGGTTGATTTTCAGAAAAGTGTTGATGAATAAATAATTAATCTATAGGACTTACGCAAGATGTGACTGAAAACCTTATTCTTGCATAGAGGTAATTCATGTAGCTTGCTTCCCGAAGGGTATTACCCCTACTTTCGTTCCCTTTTGCGTAAGTCCTGATCTATACAAAATCTAGTATTTCTGATAAATTAGGTTGAGAGGATGTTTTAAAAGTGGTATTTCGTGATTTTAATCACATTTTTACCTCCTTTAATCCCCTCACAGGGGTAGGTTTTTAATATTATCTGTTAAGGCAGGACTAGGAAGACAAGGAGGTATTGTAGACAAGGAAGATTTTCTACAAAACAAGGTCTGTTGAGCCTCA
Source organism: Sphaerospermopsis reniformis (assembly GCF_005402885.1). Lineage (NCBI taxonomy): Bacteria > Bacillati > Cyanobacteriota > Cyanophyceae > Nostocales > Aphanizomenonaceae > Sphaerospermopsis > Sphaerospermopsis reniformis. Next base: position 3,624 of record NZ_BJCE01000268.1, on the reverse strand, counting down.
GTTTTTGTTACCAATTGTATATTATTGGTACGTATTTCCTCCCTTGTCACCTTGTCTGCCTTGTCCTCCAAGTCTTGCCCTGACGACAATGTAAAATACCTACCCTTGTGAGGGGTTAGGGAGGGGTAAAAAATATTTGATACATCAATCATGACTGTTCAAACAACCTCTGAGAATGACTACAACGTGAAAAATATATATTTATAATGAATAATTTTCAACTTCCCAATTTACCCTTACCATCACCCCTTGTAGGTTCTGAAATTGGTTCTTTTACTGAGTTTACCGTAACTCAAAGAATGCCAAATATTGCCCGTCGTGTCATTAAAGAAAATAAATTTACCACTGAGATAAATCAAAACTTGGAAAAATTAGCAGCAGAACTTCCCAACGGATATTTACAACCTTTAAAAAATGACACAGGTGCAGATTTTCACGACTGGGAGAAATATCTAGAACCTTATAAAAATCAACGTTGGGTAGATGTACCTTGGTTTTTTGCGGAAACTTATTTTTACCGTCTTATTCTCAATATTACTAATTACTTTCAACACGGAGAATGGCAAGGTGTTGATCCATTTTTACTACAAAAAGAACAAGGTTTAGAAGCTGCTATTGATGCTATTATTTCTTTATGTACTCAAGTACAACAATGGTTAAATGAATCAAAGAAAGCAGGTAAACCTAGTAAATCTTCTCTGATTGCCTTATTGTATTTCGCATTATGGGGAAATAGAGTTGATTTAAGTTTATGGTCAGCTTTTGAAGATAACAGAAGTAATTTTGATATTCAAACTCAATTAAATAACATTTTGGTAGATGATTCATTTGCAGTTAGTAAGCTATTAGCTAAATCGGAAAATAACCGCATTGATTTTGTAGTTGATAATGCAGGTTTTGAATTAATTTGTGATTTATGTTTAGTTGATTTTCTCTTGGGTAGTGGTTTTGCAAATCAGGTTTATTTACATTTGAAACCCCATCCCACTTTTGTATCGGATGCAATGATTAAAGATGTGTATGCAACCAAAGATTTTTTAGCAGCAGGTAGTCATCCTGATGTTAAATCATTTGTACAAAGATTAAGTAAAAATCTTGATTCAGGTAAATTGATTTTAACAGAAGATTATTGTTGGACTTCACCTTTACCATTTTGGCAAATTCCCCAATCACTGAAAGATGAGTTAGCAAAGTCGAATTTAATAGTTGTTAAAGGTGATGCTAATTATCGGCGTTTGTTGGGAGATGTCTACTGGGATTATACTACAAATTTTGCAGATATAGTGGCTTATTTACCTGCACCAATGTTAGCGTTACGTACCTTAAAATCAGAAGTAGCAGCAGGTTTAAAAGCTGAAGTTTTAGAGGAATTAGCAATATTAGATCCTCAGTGGTTAACAAATGGACAATGGGGGGTTATTCAGTTGGTAGATTTAGGAATCTGAAGAAATTCCACATTAAAGAGAACTTTACATAGCAGATCAAACTGAGAATTTTTTTCATATTTACCGTAAATGTCGATTAGCACTACTTCATCACCTCCTTGGATTTTAGATATTGTTTGATATACACTATTTATATATAGCAAGGGTAATTTCCAAAAAGCTATGAAATTAATTTCTGAACCATCAGTTCCGGTAAAAATCCAAAAAATGAACCAAAGGGTGCGATCGCAGCATCCCAGTATTCAGCAACGAGGAATTGACCAAACTGCCATGATTTTAGATGATAATGGCAGGGAGAAAAATCAAAATTTCTCTTTTATGGTAATCGGTGATAGCGGTACTAAGTCTCATTATGGTTCTCATCCTCAGCGTCAAGTTGCGGAAATGATGTTAAATCATAGTGATGATTGCCGTTTTATTTTGCATACTGGTGATGTTGTTTATGTGGTGGGTTCTCGTGAGTATTATCCGCCTAATTTTATTGAACCTTACCGCGAATTTTTGGTAGGTGGTGAAAACCCCGAAAGTATTGCTTATGACCAGATGGTTTTTAAGTTACCAATTTTGCCAGTTTTAGGCAATCATGACTATTATGATGTGCCTTGGTTTTATCGTTTAATTACTGGTTCGACTTTACCTTTGCGGCGGATGTTGCTTTACAAAGATATTGAAATCGGTTGGCATGGTTCAAATCAAGGTGATGCTTATTCAAGAGCTTTTATTGATTATTTAGCTGCTATTTCTCCCCATGAATTAGAATATCATTTAGATAAATATTACACTGCTAAAAGTAATACAGGACGCTGTTTGCGTTACCAACCGGGACAATTCACCCGATTACCTAATCGGTATTATACATTTAATTATGGGGGAATTGACTTTTTTGCCCTTGATTCTAATACTTTTAATACCCCAGAACCGCTACCAGAAAACCAAGCGGGAGATATACGTCGGGAGTTGTTACAGCGTCGTCAAAAGTTGGAACAAGAAGAGTTAGAAATTTTGGCAGAGTGTGATAAACTTAACTCCGAAAATCCCGAAGAATCAGAACTACTGGCTGACTTGGGTGCTAAGGTAGACCAACTTAATGAAGTCAAGCTTGATATTGAAAAACAATTAGAAATTCACACCAGTGCAGATGTGGATCTTGAACAGCTTGACTGGTTAAAAGATAGATTAATTGCATCTTGGCAAAATTCAGAAGTGAGGGGACGGGTGATATTCTTTCATCATCCTCCTTATGTAACAGAAGCTACCAAGTGGCATCAAGGACAAACTTTAGCCGTGCGTCATCGGTTGCGGGGGGTATTGGAACAAGTTGCGGCGGCTTTAGGTAATATAAATCAAGGTAGACCGCTTGTGGATGTGGTTTTCAATGGCCACGCGCACTGTTTGGAATATCTGCGGACGGTGGATACAGGATATGCCGATTCACACATTAATTATATAGTTTGTGGTGGCAGTGGTCGCCGTCCCCGTCGCCAACGACAAGAAGGAACAGAATTAGTAGAAAGTTTTACCGATGGTAATAGTAATTCTACTCATAAAGTTGCCGAGTCTTTGCTGTATGTGGGACGCAGTGGTTACGGTTCAGAGATGAAAAAACCTTATTCCTGCTTGCGGGTGGATGTGAAAGAAGGTTTTCCGGCTAAGTTTATTATTACACCATTAGTTACAGAGCAAGTAGAGGGAAAATGGTGCGATCGCCAATTAGAACCTATTGTAATTTAATAAGCTGTTGTGCATTTAATTTGTATAAGTGGAACAGGCATCTTGCCTGTTAAACAAGAGTTCAGAATGTTAGGATTATACAATTTAGCTGTGTAACAGTTTACTCATCCTGTTGCTAAGTTGGGTTGCTAAGTTGGGGAATATTACTCACAACCTCAAAACTGCTGTAATTAGGACTGCTGTAATTAGGGGTTGCTGAGAAAGTCTTTCCGTGAGGGTATAGGAGTCAGGAGTCAGGAGTCAGGAGTCGTAGGGGCGAAGCATTCGGACGACAAATTATCAATTTTATGAAAAGGCTATTTTCCGAATGCTTCGCCCGTACAGGAGTCAGGAGTCAGGAGGAGATTTGAAAATTTCTTTGCCATCTCTTGAAATCCCAAAAAATGCACACTTTTTCCGGTATACCCTTCAAAACCCTTGCACTAATTTCTGTGTTTATCAGCCTCTA
>NZ_BJCE01000267.1:0-6794 GCF_005402885.1 Sphaerospermopsis reniformis | reverse complement strand
GCTCGAGACGGCTGTCTCGTGACTGGCGACTACGTGCTTGCGACAGTCGAGTGGGTACTGGTTTCTGTGTCCTGTGTCCTTACTCCATGACATCCTGACTCCTGACTCCTGACTCCTGACTCCTGACTCCTGACTCCTGAACTCCTGAACTTCTATTTTTTATGAACATCAGAATTGGTAACGGCTACGATATTCACAGATTGGTGAGCGATCGCCCTTTAATTTTGGGTGGTGTTCACATTCCCCATGAACTCGGTTTGTTAGGACACAGTGATGCTGATGTTCTCACTCACGCCATTATGGACGCTATGTTAGGCGCTTTATCTTTAGGAGATATTGGCCATTATTTCCCCCCCAGTGATCCCCAATGGAAAGGCGCTGATAGTCTTGTGTTATTAAAACAGGTAAATCAGTTAATTATTGAGCAAGGTTGGAAAATTGGCAATATTGATTCTGTTGTTGTTGCAGAACGTCCCAAATTAAAACCCCATATTGCTACAATGCGAGATAAATTAGCAGCAGTTTTACAACTAGAACCAAATCAAGTTGGTGTCAAAGCTACTACTAATGAAAAATTGGGTCCCACTGGCAGAGAAGAAGGTATTTGTGCCTATGCTGTAGTTTTGTTAGTGGCTGGTGATTAGTTAATAGGAGGATGAGAAAATGTTTAGTTTAGATAAACCTGAAGAATTAGTTAAAATCAGACTAATTTCTAATATTTGGAATAATCAAGTTGATTCACCAGAAAAAATAGAAAGTTTATTTCAACTACCTTCTCCAGATATTATTGTCTTAGATCAAAATCAGCAAATTGCATTATTAGTAGATATCACAACGCAAGAAATTCTGAAAAATCATCAATGTAAATTTTAATAACCTTAAGAATATTTGTCAATCAATATTGATACAGCCAGAAACATTACTAATTAAAAATGACATTATGGATAATTTAATATTACAATCTATCCTAGATCATGATCAATTATATCCTCAAGAAAATAAAGAATTTATTAGTAATAATAGTAAAGACTTTGGTACATCAGAAGTAAAAAATGCTTTAGAACCAGCAGGAATCAGATATTTGACAATGACACAGCATTTTCTCGACTCGTTTAATAATTCCCGTTCATCAACCTAAATAGTATTTAGATTTTGTGGTTATATTTTGTGAAAAAAATTATGAAATTCAATAAAAACATTCTCAATCACACAACACGCCTTTTATTACTCATCACCATCCTGTCATTTACAGCATTATCAATCACAGGTTGTAACCCCAGCAACTTCAAAAGTAATGCAAGTCAGCAAGTACCACAATTAGTAACTAGCATTCTCAGCGATCCCAAAACCTTTAACTATGCCCTCAGTTCCGAATCACCTAATATTTTCGGTTATACTTATGAGGGACTAATTAGCCAAAATCCTATTACGGGTGAACTAGAACCAAATTTAGCTGAATCCTGGGAAGTTTCCGAAGATAAACTCAAAATTACCTTCACTTTAAAGGATAATTTAAAATGGTCAGATGGTAAACCATTAACCGTTGATGATGTCGTCTTTACCTATAACGATATTTATCTGAATAAAGACATCCCCACTAATGTGAGAGATATTTTGAGAATTGGAAAAGATCGCAAATTACCAACCGTGAGAAAAGTTGATAATAAAAGAGTAGAATTTAGTGTACCCGAACCTTTTAGACCATTCTTACAAAGTGCTGGTGCTGCTATTTTACCTGCTCATGTATTAAGAGAATCGGTAAAAACAAAAGATCAAGATGGTAAACCGAAATTTCTAACAATGTGGGGTGTAGATACTCCACCTGAGCAAATTATTGTTAATGGACCTTATAAACTAGAACGTTACGATACCAGTCAACGGATAATTTTTCGTCGTAATCCCTATTATTGGCGTAAAGATGCACAAGGTCAACCCCAACCTTATATTGAGCGTATTATTTGGCAAATTGTTGAATCTACAGATACATCTTTACTGCAATTTCGTTCTGGTGGGTTAGACTTTGTAGGAGTGACACCTGATTATTTTTCTTTGCTCAAAGCACAAGAAAAACAAGGTAATTTCCAAATTTATAATGGAGGTCTTTCATCAAGTACAAGTTTCATTTCTTTCAATTTGAATAAAGGTAAAAGAAATGGTAAACCCCTTGTTAATCCGATTAAATCACGTTGGTTTAATAGTGTGGAATTTCGTCAAGCTATAGCTTACGCAATTGATCGAAAAACCATGATTAACAATACTTTTCGTGGTTTGGGACAAATGCAAAATTCACCGATTTCTGTCCAAAGTCCTTATTATCTCACTCCAGAACAAGGATTAAAAGTTTATAATTACAATCCTGAAAAAGCTAAGGAATTACTACTCCAAGCTGGTTTTAAATACAATGCACAAAATCAATTAGAAGATGCACAAGGAAACCGGGTGAGATTTGCTTTACTTACCAATGCAGGTAATAAAATCCGTGAAGCAATGGGTTCACAAATTAAACAAGATTTGAGTAAAATAGGTATCCAAGTTGATTTCACACCTTTAGCATGGAATACTTTTTTAGATAAACTTTCTAATACTTTAGATTGGGAAGCATCGTTGTTAGGTTTAACAGGTGGTTTAGAACCCAATGAAGGTGCAAGTGTTTGGTCTCCTGAAGGTGCTTTACATATGTTTAATCAAAAACCCCAACCAGGACAAAAACCAATTCAAGGTTGGGAAGTTGCACCTTGGGAAGCAAAAATACATCAACTTTATATTCAAGGCGCTCAAGAATTTGATGAAGCGAAGGTGAAAGAAATTTATGCTGAAAGTCAAAAAATAACACAGGAGAATTTACCCTTTATTTATTTGGTAAATCCCTATTCTCTAGGAGCGGTAAGAAATAAGTTTGCAGGAATTAAATATTCTGCTTTGGGTGGTGCTTTCTGGAACATTCATGAAATTAAAATTACAAAGTAGGTGATGGGTGATGGGTGATGGGTGATTGGTGATTGGTGATTGGTGATTGGTGATAAATAATTATCTATTACCCCATTCCCTATTCCCTATTCCCTATTCCCTATTCCCTATTCCCTATTCCCTATTCCCTATTCCCTATTCCCTATTCCCCATTCCCCATTCCCTATTCCCTATTCCCCATTCCCCAAAAAACTGCTGTGAGTCAACCTGAAAATTTAAAATCTCTATTAGAATCTGTTGCTAATGGTACAATTTCCCCAGATACAGCTTTTGAATCTCTCAAAGATTTAGCTTATGAATCTGTGGGTGAGTTTGCCAAAATCGATCATCATCGTCATTTAAGAACCGGTTTCCCCGAAGTTATTTGGGGTCCTGGTAAAACTCCTGAGCAAATTGCTCAAATTATGGAAGTGATGCGTCATCGTACTTCCGTAGTCATGGCCACTCGTATTCAACCAGATGTATATTCTATCCTGCAAAAAAAAGTCAGAGGTTTACAATACTTTGAATTAGCAAGGATTTGTGCGATTATTCCCCATGAAATTCAACCGCGTTTTCCCGGAGAAATAGGTATAGTTTCTGCTGGTACTGCTGATTTACCCGTCGCTGAAGAAGCTGCTATGACTGCCCAATTGTATGGTTTCCGTGTGCAGCGTCTTTGGGATGTGGGGGTGGCAGGTATTCACCGTTTATTAAATAATCGTCATTTGCTTAATTCTGCATCTGTATTAATTGTTGTGGCAGGTATGGAAGGCGCTTTACCAAGTGTGGTTGCAGGTTTAGCAGATTGTCCAGTGATTGCTGTTCCTACTAGCATCGGTTATGGTGCAAGTTTTGGCGGTTTAGCTCCTTTGTTAACAATGCTTAATTCTTGTGCAGCAGGTATTGGTGTGGTTAATATTGATAATGGCTTTGGTGCAGCGGTGTTAGCAGGACAAATTTTGCGAACTTCCGAGAAATTACGCTTGGCATCGGATCAAGAGTTAGGTTAATACAGTGAAAACTGCGTATAATTTCGGTAACTGCTGATTGGATCAATTACTGCTAATTCAATAAGCTGATCACCCGTTTGGTAAAGAGATTATGGAATATTTGCATTTTCATGATACACTGTTTTCCCTTTTGGGAAATATACACATTGATATTAACTTTGTAGCTACAAAGTAGCTACTAAGATACAAGACCCAGATGTTTTAGGATAGATGCAAAATGCTTGGAATAACTTTGTTAAAACAGGTCAAGTTTGGGCAATGTTAATTGGGATGGTTATCGGCTATATGTTTAAGAGTTTAACAAGTTACGGTTGAATGAATTTTAGATTTTAGATTTTAGATTTTAGATTTTAGATTTTAGATTTTAGATTTTAAATTTTAGATTTTAGATTTTAAATTTGGAATTGATATTCATTCAAAGTCTAAAATCACAAATTGTTATTACCTCTCCTTTCTAATTTATGACCGAAAAACAAACTTGGAGCCAGCGGTTTGAAACCGCTCTACATCCAGCGATCGCTCGTTTTAATGCCAGTATCAGTTTTGACATTGAACTCATAGAATATGACATCACTGGTTCTCAAGCTCATGCTCAAATGCTGGCTCACACAGGAATTATTTCCTCAGAAGAAGGAGAGAAATTAGTTACAGGTTTAGAACAAATTAGGCAAGAATACCGAGAAGGTAAATTTCAACCTGGTATTGATGCCGAAGATGTGCATTTTGCTGTAGAAAAGCGACTTACAGAAATTATTGGCGATGTCGGTAAAAAGTTACATACCGCCCGTTCTCGTAATGACCAAGTAGGAACAGATACAAGACTTTATCTGCGCGACAAAATTCAACAAATTCGTCAGTATTTAAGGGAATTTCAAAAAGTATTACTAGATATTGCGGAAAACAACGTTGAAACCCTCATTCCTGGCTATACCCACCTCCAACGCGCCCAACCGCTGAGTTTAGCCCATCACCTCTTAGCATACTTGCAGATGGCACAACGGGACTGGGAACGTTTAGGAGATGTTTACAAACGAGTGAATATTTCCCCCTTGGGTTGTGGTGCTTTAGCGGGAACGACTTTTCCCATTGATAGACATTACACAGCAAAACTATTGCATTTTGATGATATTTATGCTAATAGCTTAGATGGAGTCAGCGATCGCGATTTTGCCATAGAATTTCTCTGTGCAGCGAGTATGATCATGGTTCACCTCAGCCGTCTTTCGGAAGAAGTGATCCTGTGGGCATCAGAAGAATTTCGCTTTGTCACCCTCAAAGATAGCTGTGCTACAGGTTCTAGCATCATGCCCCAAAAGAAAAACCCCGACGTACCAGAGTTGGTAAGAGGGAAAACCGGGCGGGTTTTTGGTCATCTTCAGGCCATGTTAGTAATTATGAAAGGTTTACCCCTGGCATATAACAAAGACTTGCAAGAAGACAAAGAAGGTATTTTTGATGCTGTGAACACAGTTAAAGCCTGTTTAGAGGCTATGACTATTTTAATGCAAGAAGGTTTAGAATTTCGACCCCAACGCCTAGCAGAAGCAGTAGCAGAAGACTTTTCCAATGCTACCGATGTCGCAGACTATTTAGCAGCGCGGGGAGTACCTTTTAGGGAAGCTTATAATATCGTTGGTAAAGTCGTGAAAACCAGTATCGCTGCTGGTAAACTGCTGAAAGATTTAACCTTGCAAGAATGGCAACAAATACACCCCGCCTTTGCAGAAGATATTTATGAAGCCATATCACCCCGTCAAGTAGTTGCAGCCCGTAATAGTTACGGTGGTACAGGCTTTGAGCAAGTTAAACAGGCGCTCATTGCTGCACGTACTCAAATTGTATAACAATAAATAGGTAATTGGTAATTGGTGATTGGTGATTGGTGATTGGTGATGGGTGATTGGTGATGGGTGATTGGTGATGGGTGATTGGGAAAAAAATAAACTGTTGCCTTCTGCCTTCTGCCTTCTGCCTTCTGCCTTCTGCCTTCTGCCTCCTGCCTTCTGCCTTCTGCCTCCTAAAAACAAGGGCGTACAGATAAAAATAAATGTACGCCCAAACATAGCAAATTAATTCCAGAGTAAATATTCAAAGAGTAAATATTCAAACAGTAAAATTAATCAGCAGCGTCCATTGCTGCTGCCCCTGTTTCTTCATCTTCACTCTTAGGTGGTCTTTGTTGGAACCGTCTTTGCATTCTTCCTGTCGTAGTCCGTTTACGAAACTTCCTGGCATAAGCCTGGTTCCGTAGCGCCTTTTCTTTTTTCGGGTTACGGCGCTTGGCCATATTCACCTCATGAATAAACAACAAAAAACTTACACTCAGGCAATATCCAGTTACCGATGTTATTGATACACCTTCAGCCTAGTGTAGAAATCAAAATAGTTGAAACAGTATCCTAGTCTACCTTATTTAATGGAGGTATGTCAAGCCGGATTGATCATAATTTTTCTTATGAGTCAGGAGTTTAAGGAGTCAGGAGTTCAAGGAGTCAGGAGTTCAAGGAGTTAGGAGTTTAAGGAGTCAGGAGTTCAAGGAGTCAGGAGTTCAAGGAGTTAGGAGTTCAAGGAGTTAGGAGTTCAAGGAGTTTAAGGAGTTTAAGGAGTTAGGCAATTACTGACAGCAGATGTTAAAATTGACTGATTCTCAGAATGACCATGAGCAAGTCCTAAGTTGACAATTTCATAGACAAAACTATACTTATATTTATTGACAAAAATCAATATATTTTTAGGAAAAAATCAACTACTTGATATATAATACGGTGATATCAAGTATTGAATTGAGACTATTGCCGACGCGAAAACCAAGCAATGATGGTGGTAGTCTTTTTC
>NZ_BJCE01000266.1:0-7112 GCF_005402885.1 Sphaerospermopsis reniformis | reverse complement strand
AAAAAGTGTGCATTTTTTGGGATTTCAAGAGATGGCAAAGAAATTTTCAAATCTTCTCCTGACTCCTGACTCCTGACTCCTGACTCCTATGCCCTCACGGAAAGACTTTCTCAGCAACCCCTAAGTAGGTTTAATTAATTGTTAGATAGTGGAACAGGCTAGAAGCCTGTTGACGGGCAAGACTTGTACTGAGTTTATCGAAGTATGCCCATCCCACATTTTATATTTAATTGCAACCGACTACTTACTTGTCTGTCTTTTTGCTTGCTCCTTGAATCTATTCTTTAATATCTTTAATATATTAATCAATTTCTCAATGGCAGTTTCCTGAAATTTGTGGGTACATATTTACACAACTTCAATTTTCGTGAAAATATTTAAATTTCCCAGTCTTTTCGCCAGTCTTTTCGTTTTAACTTTCTTGTGAATCCTCAAATCAAATACATATTATTGGCAGGCAATATGCCTGCCTCACAAGAGTTTAATTTTATCCCTCTACTGCTTCTTCTCTACTGCTTCTTTAATCCATTGTTGTAATATATTTACAACTTCGTCAATGGCAATTTCTTGAGATTCACGGTTTGCCCGTTTTACTACTTCTACTTTACTATTAGCAATGGCGCGACCTGTAACAATTCTAAAGGGAATGCCAATTAAGTCAGCATCTTTGAATTTTACACCTGCTCGCTCATTACGATCATCAAGTAAGGTTTCGACACCTGCTTTATTCAGTTCTGTGTAGATTTTTTCGGCAATTTCTACCTGTTGGGTGTCGTTAACATTGGGAATGGAAATAATAGCGTGATAAGGTGCGATCGCTACTGGCCAGATTATCCCATCTTTATCATAGGACTGCTCAACCGCTGACTGTGCTAACCGGGAAACTCCTACACCATAACAACCCATCACTAAAGGTTTTTCTTCCCCTTGTTCACTGGTATAAGTTGCATTCATAGCTTGGGAATATTTTGTACCGAGTTGGAAAATGTGACCAACTTCTATTCCTCTAGCTGTTTGTAGGGTTTGGTTGGGGTCGTGTAGTGAGCGATCGCCCGCTTTTGCTTTCCGAATATCTACTACAATATCAGGTAATTTAAACTGCTCACCCCAATTTGCACCAACCACATGAAAATTGCTTTCATTTGCACCAGTGACAAAATTCTTTAACTCCACAGCGGTTTTATCAACCAACTGCACAAATTTAGAATTTACCTGTTTACTTCCCGCAATATAATCATCACCTAAATCGGGTGCAATATAACCTAAAGGTAAAGATTTTGCTGCCCAAGTTGCAATTATTTCATTAGTGGGTACACTCAAAGAAAGAATAGTTTTAGCACCAAATTTTTCAGCTAATTTAGTCAACTCATTTTGTAATTTGACATCATTAACTTCCTGATCACCGCGAATATTCACCAACACCAAAACAGTCAAACCGTTATCATAAACAGTTTGATATAAAACATTTTTGACAATTTGGGTAGGAGAACATTGTAAGAAAGCACAAACTTTTTCTATTGTGTCAGTTCCTGGAGTTTCCCGTTTTTCAAAAGTAGTAAAAGGTGAAGTTTCCGCATCCGCAGGTAAAGAAATTGCCTTTTCTACATTCGCTGCATATTTTCCATCTTCAGTATAGAGAACTTCATCTTCTCCCGCATCAGCTAACACCATAAATTCTGTCGAACCAGAACCACCAATAGCACCAGAGTCAGCTTCCACAGCCCGAAAAGCTAAACCAGAACGGCGCAGCATATTACTGTATGCTTGGTACATATCCTGGTAGGTTTTCTTTAAACTTTCCTCATCCACATGGAAAGAATAACCATCTTTCATGATAAATTCTCTACCCCGCATTAAACCAAAACGAGGGCGAATTTCATCACGAAATTTAGTTTGAATTTGATATAAATGCAGCGGTAATTGACGATATGAGCGAATCATATCACGGGCAACTGTGGTAATTACTTCCTCATGAGTAGGACCTAAACCTAGTTGTTGTTCCCTTCTATCAATAAGGGAAAACATGATACCTTCAGCTTTAGTATAAGTATCCCATCTTCCCGACTCCTTCCATAATTCAGAAGGTTGTAATTGAGGTAACAAACATTCTTGTGCGCCGGTGGCGTTCATTTCTTCCCGCACTATTTGGGAAACTTTTTGTAAAACCCGCCACATAAAAGGCAGATAAGCATAAATACCGCTACCGATGCGACGGATATAACCAGCCCGAAGTAAAAGTTTATGACTGGGAATTTCCGCATCTGCTGGATCATCCCGAAGTGTAACAAATAACATTTGTGATAGTCGCATCGTTTTTTCCTTTGCAAATTAATTATTCATAAAGTACCTGACGCTAAATTAGCGGTAACTTTATCAACATTTATAATTACCTAAAAACTGTAAATTTGTCCTGCTTTTGCAGCTTTGCAGAAACCTAACAACAGTTTTCATCTATTTGTATCACATTCTAGCTTTTCTATTGTTTGCCATCTTTTTATCTTTGCTTCTTTGCGCCTTTGCGTGAAACATAAAAATTTGAAACGTAACTTCCAGACTGACAAAATATCTAGTAACGGAGAGGGGGGGATTCGAACCCCCGTTGAGTTGCCCCAAAACACATTTCGAGTGTGCCGCATTCAACCACTCTGCCACCTCTCCAAATCTTGATTCACTTCATTCCGTGAATAGGGGTGATATTAATTTATATTATTCCCTATTATACCATATTTTTCACTAACCTGTTACAGATTTGAAGATTTGTTTTCTGTGACTTGGATAAAAGCTTCAAAGTCAGCATCAGGAGTCCATTGAATAGCACCATCTCTACCTGTGAAGAAGAGTTTGGTTTTACCTTTGATAGCATCTAATGTTTTACTGTTAAGGTTATTATCAGATGCGATCGCCACCTGTGGTTGCAGTGCTGTTACCAAATCCTGTAAAGATTCTGATGGACACCAAAGCACCTGGGGAGAAGACAAATCACCGGTTTTAACCAATTGTGCTATTTGTTGAGACTTGATACTACCTACCAATAACCAATTTCTTCCAAAAATCTGCAATTTTAAAATTGGTAATTTTTCATTAGTGAATTGGGCAATAATAGCACCAGTGCTAATAGTTTGACCTAATGCTAAAGGCTGATAAATACCTTGCTGCTGTTGTAATTTTTTTTGAATAGCTTGAGTTTCCAGATTATTTTCTTGTTGAGAAAAATAAGCATAAAAATTTTTAATAGGCATTCTATCCATAATTTCTAACCAAGCATCATTTTCATTTGCCAAAAATTTGCTAGAAATCGCCCAATCAATTTGATTAATCCCTTGTTGTTGTAAAAATGGTAAAATAGTGAAACGTCCTGTACCTTCATCACCGCTATTAATTAAAGTTACCTTTCCTTGATCTTGAATTACTAAAACTGGTTCATTATTAGTTGCTAATAATGTGATTCGTAATAAATTACTGGTAGAATGCCAAGCAGGAATTATCAATAAAACAACAACCATTAAACCAGCAAACCACCATCTTTTTTGCCACCAACGGATTAAACAAGTAGATATAATTAATCCATAAACTACAAACATTTGCCAAGTAGATATACTACCTACAGCAACCGAGCTTCCAGGCAGATTAGCAAAAAATTCTGCTAATTGAATTAACCAATAAGTTGGATAATATAAAAAACTGGCTAACGTGCTACCTAAATCTGGTACAATTAAACTTACCAAACCACTAATCATACCTCCAATACTAATCACAGAAATCAATGGGGTAGTGATAATATTTAATGGCACACTGTAAACAGCAACTACACTAAAAATATGTAAAAGTAAAGGCAAAGTCCAAATTGTGGCAGCGATAGGAACAGAAATTAACGAAGCGATAGCAGAAGGCAGCCAATCAAAACGTTTAGTTATCGGTGTAGCTGTGACAATTAACCCCAAAGTTGCTAGAAAACTGAGTTGAAAACCTAAATCTCCAATCCAAACAGGATTAAATAAAAGTAATAAAGTAGCAGCTAATAATAAAGATCCTAATTGTTGAACTTTCCTTTCTAAAACCAAACCAATTAATGCAGCAAAACCCATAATTACTGCTCTAATAATTGATGCTTGAAACCCAGCTAAACATAAAAAAGTAAGTAATCCCAAACTACCGCAAAAAAACTGAATACCCTTGTTAGCTTTGCTAGTTAATTGTAAAATTATTCCCAAAATTAAAGAAGTTTGAAAACCAGAAGCAGCCAAAGCATGAGCTAAACCCACATTCACAAATAAATCACGAATATCATAAGGTAAATCTACCGCCTTACTACCTAAAACCATCGCACTAACTAAAGGACCTTCAGGAACACCTAACCAACGAACTTGCGATCGCACAATTTTTTCCCGAATTTTCCACCATCCCCATTTTCGCTCTTCATCAATAATATTAATCTGTTTACCAATCAAACCTGCAAAAGTACCTTCTTGTTTAAGATACTTCTGAAAATCAAAAGCACCAGGATTTTGAGCCGCTTTAGGTTTATATAACATCCCAGTGATCGCAATTTGTTGACCAGGATATAAACCAGTAGCTTGAAGAATAGGCACAGTCACATATAATTTACCCGTTACCCCTTTTGGCACACTTGCCGGACCCTGGTCATTTTTTACCTCATCCAGTTGCGTCGCATTCAGCCAAAATTGTCCCCTTTGACTGCGAGTTAAACGAGGAGTACCTATCACATCCCCACGGACAATTACTAACTGTTCTTGATTACTATTATTTTCATTAGAAACAAACTGACTAATATCTTTTGCTCCTGGTTGCGGTGTCCGCACTTGAAAATAAAAAGTTGCCAACAAACCCACCAAACCAGCTATTAACCATACTCTAGGATGAGGAGTAGTCAGCGGAGTATTAACCCCTGTCTTAGCTTTATTGAGATAATTTTCCTGTTTATAGTTAATTTTCCGTAAATTAATAAAAATTGCCCGAAAAAAAACTGCTGCCAATATCCCCAGTGCTAAAATCCATACACCACCCCAAGGAACTGCTGTAAACAACAATCCTAAAATATAGGCAAGACAAATAATAACGCCATTACTCTGTATCATAAAAATTTAATTGCCAAAAGCACTTAGTTAGTAAAATTAATATAAAGAAGTAATTATATAAATAAATCAACTGAGTTAAAAATAATTATTGTCGGTTGGGTTAAGCGACAGCACAACCCAACAAAATAGAGAACTGGGAAAAGACCTATTTTAGAGTGATAGACCCAAATTCAACCCCAAGACAGCATGAACAAACAAAATTAACAGTGCTGTACTTCCTAAATAAGCATGAACAGCACGTAAACCTGCTTTATCACCAAAAAACCCACTCAGAGAAATTGCACCATTTACCAACAACAGCAACAGTACAAGAGAACCAGTCCAAAAATGCGGACTTTCAAACAGTGGTTGATGCTGCATCACCAAAGACAACACACCACCTGTATAACCACCTGCCAAAAAGATAAATAACCAAGGTGCTAACTGACGATGGGCGCTGCGACTTTTAACAGCAGCATCCTTATCTGTATCTTGCAGCAATTTACCCCGCCAACCAGACACACCCACAAAACTACCCACCACAAAAATCACAATCCCCATCATCACCGGATGTCCCCAATGTGTAACAGGTTCAGGAATACCCAAAGAACGAAACCAAGCTGCAATAGGTTCTAACACTTCACTAATATTCATCATCTGACACACACCATTGTTTTTGCCACGAACAGCAACTCCCCCAAAAACGGAGGAGTTACAAAAATTAACACTTTGCTTATTCTATCTCGTTGCCTGGTAACGAACATCTAGAACGTCGACTCAGTAATGCTAGGTAATCTGTTTTTACCTTGTAGGGGCGAAGCATTCGGGTGATAACCTATCGCTGAAACCAGTTTATATTCTGTCCGAATGCTATGCGCCCTTACGATTAATGAATCGGTGTTCTAGATGCTCTGCATCTTCTGAAACAGTAATCAAGCAGCAGCTTGTGAATTTTTCAACAACGGGAAACCCAACTGTTCCCTTTGCTCAACATATAAATGAGCCACCTTTCTAGCCAAATGACGAATCCTGGCAATATAGCGAGTTCGTTCCGTCACCGAAATTACACCTCTTGCATCCAGCAAATTAAATGTATGGGAACACTTAATCACAAAATCTAAGCTAGGTAATACCAATCCCCTTTCTGTGAGTTGGGATGCTTCCTGCTCATATATATTGAACAGATTTAACAACATCTCAGGATTAGAAGCTTCAAAGTTATAGGTACACTGCTCAATCTCACCCTGAAGATGAACATCACCATAGGTAATATGGTCTGTCCATTGAATCTTAGTAATAGCCTCCACTTGCTGGAGATACATCGCCAATCTTTCTAAACCATAAGTAATCTCAATGGACACCGGACGGCAATCAATACCCCCGCACTGTTGAAAATAAGTAAACTGGGTAATTTCCATCCCATCTAACCACACTTCCCAACCAGTACCCCAAGCCCCCACCGTTGCATCTTCCCAATTATCCTCCACAAACCGCACATCATGATCCTCTGGACGAATACCCAAAGCCCTTAAAGAATCAAGGTAAATCTCCTGGATATTATCTGGTGAAGGTTTAATCAGAACTTGATATTGATAATAATGTTGAAACCGATTTGGGTTTTCGCCATAGCGCCCATCGGTTGGACGACGGCAAGGTTCAACATAAGCCACTGCCCAAGGTTCTGGACCCAAAGCCCTTAAAAAAGTATGAGGGTTCTTAGTTCCTGCTCCCTTCTCCATATCATAAGGTTGAGCAATCAAGCAACCACGCTCACCCCAAAACTGATGTAAAACCGCTATTACTGACTGAAAATTCACTATCTACTCTTCCTATGAGTCAACAACGCCTACACCATTGTTGCCTAAACCCAGTATTCTGAGCAGCTTCCAGCCATTAAAAAATTTTTTTCCAAAAACTTGGAAAAAGTAGTTGACATTCCAAGATAGGTTCGCTATATTGAATAAGTGCCTGAGAGAGAGCCGCGAGAGAGCGGGACTCGGAGGGACACCGAACCTTGAAAATATTATAGTTTGAAAG
>NZ_BJCE01000265.1:0-7119 GCF_005402885.1 Sphaerospermopsis reniformis | reverse complement strand
GGGAGCTTATCTCCTCATCTCACTTCTTTTGCTCCCATGTCAAGTCAAATTTTTCTCTGCTCGCTGCTGCTTATCTTGTTTCTTTTGTCAAGTTCATTTTATACCAAATTAGATGAGCTTACCCTGGAATTATGAGTTGTTAAACAACAGCTTTTTCTTGCACTAAAACGTAAGGTTCAACAATTAAAGCGTTAAACCTCTTAGTCCGATCGCCATTCCAATTTCCTAATTGTTCTGGTGAAGGTTTGGCCAGCAATTGTTCATCAATCCAATTTTGCACAGAGGGAATATTATCAGTTGCGATCGCTTCTCCCACATCCAGCAAATCTAACCCATCTGCTACCACAATTATCACATCTCTTTGTGCATGGGGAACTAGCCAATCCCATTCCGCTTCATCCAGATTTTCTTTTAATTTTTCTCTTAAATCAGACATAATTTTTCACAGTTTTGTTAGGATCTCAATTGTACATAATTTGCAATTCATTAGTCATTAGTCACTAGTCATTAGTCATTAGTTAAATTTCACCCAATCACCTATCTTCCTAAATCGTGCATTTCATTAATTACATCTGCACATTTACGAGTTATAGCTTCTAATTCTTCCTTATTTGTAGAAGTTGGCGCATCAATCAATTTACCAATTCTAATAGTCATCGGGACTTTACGAGGAATAGGTGTACCTTTTTGGACAACGTTTTCACTCCCCCACAAACTCACCGGTAATAAAGGCGCTTTGGCTTTTGCAGCTAACAGTGCTGCACCTCTTTTGGGATCATGAATACGACCATCTGGGGTGCGAGTTCCTTCTAAAAACACACCTACAGCCCAACCATTCTCTAAATATTCTAAAGCCGCACGAATAGCCGCACGATCAGCAGTACCCCTACGGACGGGATAAGCACCGTATAATTTAATAGCTTGGGCTAAAACAGGCACTTTAAATAATTCTTCCTTGGCCATGTATGCAACTGGCCGACATACACAGTTAGAAACTATGGGAGGATCAAAATAACTTGCATGGTTGCTAACTACCACCAATGGTCCAGTTTTGGGAACATTTTCCACCCCATAAATTTTACCCCCGAAGTAAGCGTGTAGCATGGGGCTAAGCACTGACCACTTGAAAGCGTGGTAAAGTGCCAAACTAATAAAAGGTTCGCGTTCTCTGGTCACGGAAGATATTTTAAATAAGACTATTATTTAGAATAAGCTATGGCGATCGCTTTTCGTCCATGAACAAAGGTAGATTTAGCATATTTACAGATGAAAGCGTTTTCAAGGGTGCATTTTATATCCGGCTAATTACTTTTAATTGTTTTATCTTCCCTATTCCCTATTACCTATTCCCTATCCTCAAAGATATGCTCAATATTCAACATAAACATCAAAATAAGATGCAACCGCAGGTAGAGAATATATGGAGAGAACACTAATAGCCTAGATATTAAACGACCAATTATTATATAGAGGTTAGGTTATGGCAGTATCAGCAATTGATATTTCCAGAAGTCTTAGTGGCATAGATTTTCCTGCAAATAAAGAAGATTTGGTTAACCATGCCAGACAGAAAAATGCAAGTCAGGAAGTAATTGACGTTCTCCGACAAATGCCAGAGCGTGAATATGAAAACATGGCAGACGTGGAACACGAATTTGGTCAAGTTAGATAATTTTTGAATAAGTTTCCGTTCTTGTCTGTCTAGTTCATGTCTAGTTCATTAGCTACTTTTTGGCATTTGATATATAGTGGGATTTAGGCAAAAAATACTGATAATTTATGTTTAAATCCCACTATTCATTACTATTTCTTCAGCTAAGAATAGCAGCGGTACTCTTATAATATCTACAATAAAAAGCTTCAAGGAATAAAAATTCTACCTGCTCCCATATAATTTTCAATATCTAATATAATCTCCACTAGGCGAGCAGCACATTTTTCTCGATAAATGCGCTCATCAAATCGATCAGGATTTCCAATAGTAATAATTGGTAGTGAAGTATCTGTATTCTCCTCTCGAATTGTTTGCTCTAATGAATCAGTTCCTTTCATATTTCTATTAGCTGTGATCAGAATCATTTGGTTTGCTTGAGCAAATTGCCATACAATTTTGTCACTGCTATCTGTCTCTAATCCAGCTTGTTTAAAGGTAAAAAAACGAATTGATAACAGATCAATCCAACCTTCAGCCGCAAGTGTTCCCCAAAATAAAACCGAGTCCCCTGTTAAGTTATAATCAATGAGAAAATTCATAATGGGGATGTGATGCGTTCTTGCCAAGATTGCAGTTTTGCGCGTAAATCTTCCTGGCCAACTTTAGCAGGTTGAGTTGCTATTTTGGCAAATCGTTCACGGTTTTTTTCTTGCCAATATTGGCGAATTTCTGCTGATTTTTGCAGAAACTCTTGATATTCAGCTTCTATTTCCACAGCATGATTTTCTATGTAGTCTAAAGCCACATTCACCTGTGCATCACTTAGTCCCAGTTTTTCACGAATTAACTTAGGTGGATACTGAGCTTTTACATAGTCCATCACATCACACAAAGTAATCCGAGTTCCGGCTATAATTAGTCCCCGTTCTGTGCGAATGATACCTGATTGTCCATTATATACAGTTTTCATATCCATCAACTCCTAAAGGTTGTATCTGCTCAACCTAATTTAATTGTGAATTAATTTCCCCTAACTTGGCAACTCCCCAGTATTACGAATATTCTTCAATTCCATACCTTCAACAGTCCGCTTAATCAAACCAGTTAAAACATTACCTGGTCCAATTTCTACTACTTTGGTAATCCCATTTTTTGGTAATTGTAATGCAATTTCTCGCCACCGTACTGAACCAGTCATTTGTTGAGTTAAACGTTGTTTTAAAATTTCTGCATCAGTAACAGGAACTGGATCAACATTAGAAGCAACGGGAACTTCTGCTGTTTGAAAAACTATACTATCTAATATTTCTTGAAATTCCTGTGATGCTGCTGCCATTAAATGGGAATGAAATGCACCGGAAACTTTTAAAGGTAATGCCCGTTTTGCTTTGACATTAGACATTACAATTTGTACAGCTTCGGGAGTTCCTGAAATTACGACTTGTGCGGGACTATTATCATTTGCTAACACTACATCCGGGGTTTCTGCAATTACTTTTTCTAATTGTTCGCGATCAAAATTAAGTAATGCTGCCATCATTCCCCCAGCAGTATTATCCATAATTTCTGCACGACGTTTGACTAATTGTAAACCTGTAGACCAGTCAAAAACACCAGCAACATAAAGAGCAATATATTCTCCTAAACTGTGACCGGCAACTAAATCTGGTTTTTCTCCTTTTTCTCGTAATAAGTCCGCGAGAATACTTTCGATCACATATAAACAAGGTTGGGTGTAAAGTGTACGTGATAATCTTGCTTCGTCATTTTGACAAATTTCACTCACAGACCACCCTAAAATTGCTTCAGCTTCCTCAAATTTTGCCTTAGCAGATGCTATATCTAGTAGATCAATTCCCATGTTTAAGGCTTGCGAACCTTGTCCGGGAAACACATAAGCAGTTTTTGTCATTTGATAATTGGGAATTGGGAATTGGGAATTGGGAATTGGGAATTGGGAATTGGGAATTGGTAATTGGTAATTGGTAATTGGTAATTGGTAATTGGTGATTGGTAATTGGGAAAAATGAAATTGATTACCCAGTCACCAGTCACCAGTCACCAGTCACCAGTCACCAGTCACCAGTCACCAGTCACCTGTCACCTGTCACCTACCTTCCCCATTGAAAAATAGCTGCACCCCAGGTTAAACCAGCACCAAAACCAGAGGTAGCAATGATATCATTTGGTTTAATTTTTCCTTGCCTTACTGCTTCATCTAATGCGAGGGGAATGGAAGCAGCAGAGGTGTTACCATAATGGGCAACGTTACTGATTACTTTATGTTCAGGAATATTTAACCGATCAGCTACAGAGTTAATAATCCGCTGATTTGCTTGATGTAAAATCAGCCAATCTATTTGATCTACGCTGAGATGAGCTTCAAATAAAGCTTTATCTATGACTTCTGGAACTTTCTGAACAGCAAAACGATATACTTCTTTACCGTTCATGGTGATGGGGTGATAAGTGCCTGTAGGTACATGAATATCTGGACTAACCTGTTTTGTAGTGCCTTGATAACCCAGGTTGAGATAGTGATTTTGACTACCATCGCTTTTCAGGGAAAATCCTAATAGGCGATCGCTCTTATTTGCTGGCAATACCACCGCCCCAGCACCATCGCCAAACAGCACACAAGTGCGCCGATCTTGCCAATCTACCCAACGAGAGAGGATATCTCCGCCTATCAACAGTACATTTTGATAAACTCCTGTTCTAATATATTGGGCTGCTGTCACCAGTCCAAACACAAACCCCGAACAGGCTGCAGTTAAATCAAAGGCTACTGCTTTAATTGCTCCTAATTCAGCTTGAATGCGACAAGCATTGCCAAACAAATCATCTGGGGTAGAAGTTGCCAGCAAAATTAAATCAATATCTTCTGGTTTAATTCCCGCGGATGCGATCGCCTGTTTACTGGCATCGGTAGCTAGTGTAGTCAATGATTCTGGCGGTAATGCTAACTGCCGTTGACTAATTCCTGTTCTTGTGGTAATCCACTCATCAGAAGTTTCCACCAGTTGAGTTAGTAACTGGTTGTCTAACCTAGTTGCTGGTACTGCCGAGCCACTACCTGTAATTGCTATACCATGTAGGAATAAATTCTGCACTCCTAAATCTCCCCAGTTGTCAATTGTCAATTGTCAGTTGTCAAGAAGCAGTCAGAAGTCAGCAGTCAACAGTCAGCAAACCCCATTCATGATTGACTAATGACTAATGACAAATGACTATGGATTCTCGCTCACAGAAGGCTAATCACTCTCGCTCTGTAGAATTTGATATTGTGACTGTAGTCTTTGCAATACCTGATTGTCTACAGCTTCTTTGGCCATACGAATAGCACTAAAAATAGAAGGTGCTTCAGAACTACCATGACCGATAAAACAAATCCCATTCACGCCTAATAGTAATGCACCGCCATGTTCTGCGTGATCCATGCGCTGTTTAACCCGTTTCAGGTTAGGTTTTAAAATTGCTGTACCAATTTGTCCCCGGATACCTTGGGGTAGTTCTTCCCGCAGAATTTGTAAAATTACTCCTCCTACTGCTTCGGCAAATTTTAATAACACATTACCCACGAAGCCATCACAAACGATGACATCAAATTCCCCTGATAATACATCACGTCCTTCCGCATTACCAGCAAAGTTAATTTGGGTATTTTCCCTTAATAATTGATGGGCGCGGAGGGCTGTTTCGTTACCTTTAGTGTCTTCTTCACCGATATTCAATAATCCTATTTTGGGTTCAGGCATTCCCAAAACATATTGACTATAAATTGAACCCATGACTGCAAACTGCTCTAAAAATTTAGGGCGACAGTCTACATTTGCACCAACATCCAGTATTAATACTGGCGTACCTGCTTTAATGGTGGGGAATACTGTGCCTATGGCTGGACGATCAATTCCTGGTAATCTGCCTAAACGTAGTAAAGCTGATGCCATTGCTGCTCCAGAGTGACCAGCAGAAAATACTGCATCTGCTTGTTTGTTTTTAACTAAATCCATCGCCACGTTAATAGAAGCCTGACGCTTTTTTCTGACCGCGTTTAAAGGCTCTTCATCCATTGCGATCGCTTCCTGTGCCGGAACAATCTCTAATCCTACCATATTGGTTTTTGGCGGTATGACAGCTTCAATTTGTTGCTGATCACCTACCAACAAGATTTTCACACCCAATTCTTCTTTCGCTCGTAATGCGCCAGCGACGATTTCAGCGGGTGCGTAATCCCCTCCCATAGCGTCAATTGCGATGCTTACACCAGTCGATCCCATTGCTCCTAGCTCAAAGAAACCTTACAAATTTTATCAGATCGCAACACTCAACAATTAAAAATTCCAGAAAAAAGGTTTTTCAGCGCCTTCAGCAACTATATTTTCTTTTTTCTGCAACTAAGCAATTTATTTATGTCTATATCTGTATAATCCCAGTTGTTTATGTATATGAAGCATTTACTCAAATATTTAATTCAGTAATATTACTATATTATAATATTTAAAATTTACTTTCAAGTAGCTATGATTAAGATAATTGGCTTTTTTAGGGCAATATGTTATGTTTGAATTGCCCTAAATATATCTAAATTTATTTAATTTTGCCTATCCAACCAAGTAACTAAATCAGATATTTCAGAAAAGTCTAAAAACTCTTCTCCTAATATTTCTAATTGTTCGGTAGATAATAAGCGAATCCTTTCAACTATGAATGAATCTATTTCCCCAAAGCGCCGATTTAACTGACGATTTAAGAACCGGAAAGCTTCTTTTTGTTCTCCTTTTAATTCTCCCTTTTGCAAAATATCCTGATAAATTACAGATTCTTGCATAATATCCTCGCTCAATAATTGACGAATTAGATTTTTCTCGAATCGTAAACCTGCTAAAATCTCTGTGTAAGCAGCAGTATTCTGTCTGGCTGGTACATCTGCAATTTTAGCAATTTCTCTGGCTACTTGGGATAATAACTCTGGTGCGGAATTTGTTTTTGTTAATGGTGCTAGGGGTAATAATGCTGGGTTATGGAGAAAGAAATCTGAATCTTGCTCCCACATTCGGATGACTCGATAGCGATGAGTTGTCATTTCATCAACATAAGCATCAGTAAAAGCAATTTCATTTGTGGTTTCTTGTAGGAAAATCACCACTTGGGTAACAGGTAGATGATATTGTCTAACTAATCTGACAAAATAATCTAACATTCTTAACGGGATGGGAGTGTCTGATTTGGTGTTGGTTTGAAATTCTAGATGTAGGATTCTGTTTTTTGTTTGTAGCAATATAACGGAATCTGCGCGGATTGGTTCTATGCTGAGTTCAGTTTTTAAGACTTTAACTAGGGTTTGCTGAATAAACCTAAAACCTTGATATATCAAAGGTTAGAGGCTGATAAACACAGAAATTAGTGCAAGGGTTTTGAAGGGTATACCGGAAAAAGTGTGCATTTTTGGGGATTTCAAGAGA